>DATBIP010000098.1:0-7075 GCA_036556885.1 Nitrosopumilaceae archaeon | reverse complement strand
AATTTCACATGCGGCCGTTCCAGCATTGTTGTCCACATGAACCACAATTCTCCACTCTGTCATGTATGTTAGATCAATGATGGAACGAAAGTTATCCAAATTATTTATTGGCTCAATACCTGGTCCAATATTATTCCAATTAATAACAGATTCATCAGAAACTACTGTCCAAAGCATTTGATAACAACTAGGGCCACAGTATGGTGCCATAACTTTTGAAGTGACTCCTTTTGCAGTCGTAATTGAGATAATTGCATTTTCATCTGCCAAGTTTTCATTTACGCGCAGCCTGATATCTGCCTCCTCGGTTGGATTTAAGAGCCCAGGATCTAACATATCCCTTGAAATTGACTCTATACACCAAGATCCTGACGGAGGAGTTCCACCTAAACAATCACCATCATATGATAATTTCTCTGTTAATCTTCCAGATGTAGCACCATCATATGTTACCAGTACATCATACATTGGAAATCTCCATGTCTTTACCTGACCGTCGTTTCTAAGAATAAGATCAATGTCAGGCGAACCAATCAGTGTAGAAACATGGTGTAGACTAATTTCCGATTTGGAAATAGAATCATTATGTTCTATTACCTCTGATGAAATTTCGCCAAGAGAAAAAACACTCATCGCGGTTCCTGCAAATGCATACAGTACAAGTACCATTACTATCATGATTATTGCTCCTGAAATAACTATACTTAGTCCCAAATTTTCTTAACTCCTAAAAAATTGGATCTTAAATATGACATAGATTGTTGTTTGTCTATTTTGTACAAACTTGTACTAACATATTATAATAAAATTTTTATTTTTTATCTCACCAACATTTTTTCAAATATTTGCAATGAATAGATATTCTTAGATGAAAAATTACCTTATTTTTGCAACCAGACGGTTCTTTGTGGGAAAGGAATTTCAATTCCAGCACCATCAAGTGACTCTTTAACCTTTTTCATTAAAAATGGACCGACAAAATCCCAATCATCGCGAGGAAGCCATGCTAAAACCCTGAGATTTACACTAGAATCAGCAATCTGCTCAATCCATACTGTAGGTTCAGGCTCTGCAAGAACATATGGCATTGTCGCAACAGATTTTTTTATCTCGGAAATGGCCTGATCTATATTTTCCTTGTATGCTATCCCAACAACTCCTTCAATTCTTCTAACCTCGGTTCCAGAGATATTTCGAATTTCTGAGGTAAACACGGTCTGGTTAGGAACACGCATAATCGAACCATCAAATAGTTTTATCCTCGTTGAAAAAATCGTAATATCTACTAGACGCCCCAAAATCTTGCTTGAGGGAATTTCTATGAGATCTCCTGTCTTTGCAGGTCTTTCAAACATGAGAAAAATTCCTGAGATAAGATTTGATACTACAGACTGGGTTGCAAATCCAATTACAATGCCAAATATTCCACCTGCAACCATCAATCCACTCAGATCAATTCCTTGGCTTGTGATAACAGCAAGAAGTGTAATTACAATTATTCCATAGTAGATTATTTTGTTAAGATTCTTTGCAGTATCGCCTTCAAGGTTTGCCGCAAAATACTTTTTAAAAAACACACTTGCAATCTTGGCAATAATAACTCCTGCAATCATGATTACAACAGCAATAATCAGAGATGTTACCTGCACCTCTGTTCCAAGCACATTAATCGTTGATAAACTGACAAAAGGCTCAGAGATCATTTATCAAAACCATTCTCCATTGAAAATTTAAAGTCAGTTTTTGGCATGTCGCGCGAGGCTTTGCTCCATTTTGGTAGGTTTCTTGTAGCATTTTTCATTTCAAGAAAATCAAGACCAAGCCTTTCCTTTACAATTACTTCGAGAGGATCAATTACTGCTGCTGTATCTGAATAATAGATGTCATGATCAGTTATTGGAAAAACTATCTGTCCTATACTGACTCCTCTGTGCAATTCATTGTGAATTCTCAGTTGCATGGTACCAAAGGCAAATGGTGTTTCCTTTTCATTACCATCAATTGAGATTTTGGCATATTTGCATAGTCTTCCTGACTCGGGTTGTCCGTACAGTCCGTACTTGGAGTAAGACGGAGGACACAAAAGATAGTCTATGGGATATGCAGTTTCTTTATCTGTAATGTAGATTCCAATCTCAATTGGCATTGCGACATTAAATTCAGTTGATGCGCTCTTGCCAATATGAAGTGGAGTTGCCAATCTTAAAAACATAAAATCTGTCTTGTATGCAGGAAGGTGAATTGGTAAGGCAGGAGAAATCTCTATTTCAAGACCCTTTGGCCTAACGGCAATAACCTTTTGGATAATCTCATTTTGGAAATTTGTTCTGTTGTACGAAAATTTTCCTTCTCCTAATTTTGAGAACTTGATCTTTGTTGCTGGAAGATAAAATTCAAGATCATTTTCTACTTCGTATCTACCATATTTTGAAAAATTCCCAGAAAAATGTGAATTATTATTTGCAGAAATTTCTGTAGACTCCACTTTTAATTTTTGTATTTAATATTATTTAATTTGTTCTAAAATTTTCATCATTTTTATTTCTTTTGGGAAACACTTAACAATGATAAAATTTTTTATTTTATGTGACTATCCAAAAAACTAAAAATATTTTCAATGATTCACGACCTGCTCAATATATTCCATATTCTTTGAATAATTTTAGAGATCTACCTCAGCTAAGAAAGCTATCAGAGGAACAACTTTTTGATATAGAAGTGGTTGGAAATGTTCTACCCTTTAAAACAAACAACTATGTTGTCGAGCAGCTAATTAACTGGAAGAATATACCAAATGATCCTATCTTCGTGTTAACATTTCCGCAAAGAGAAATGCTCAAGCCACATCATTACTCTCTAATGGAAGATGCACTAAAACGAAACGCAGATAGAAAAGAGATACAAAATGTTGCAAATAAGATCAGATTAGAGCTAAATCCACATCCCGCAGGACAGATAGAGCACAATATACCACAACTAAATGATGGAACAAAACTGTATGGCATGCAACACAAGTACAAGGAGACTGTATTGTTTTTTCCAAGCCAGGGCCAGACATGTCATGCATATTGTAGCTTTTGTTTTAGGTGGCCGCAGTTTGTTGGAATGGATGAGCTAAAGTTTGCCATGAAGGAGACCGAACTTTTGGTTCAATACTTAAAGGAACATCCGGAGATTAGGGATGTTTTGTTTACTGGTGGTGACCCGATGATAATGAAGACAAAAATACTTGCTAGATACATTGACTCGCTCTTGGATGCAGACCTGCCAAACCTTAAAACAATACGAATAGGAACAAAGGCACTTGCATACTGGCCTTACAAGTTTCTCTCAGATGATGACGCCGAAGATACACTGAATCTTTTTGAAAGGGTGACAAGAAAGGGACTACACCTCGCATTTATGGCCCACTTTAATCATCCAGTTGAGCTTTCAACTGATGCTGTGAAAAGAGCAATTAACAAAATACGCAAGACTGGCGCGCAGATAAGAACCCAGTCTCCTGTTCTAGCACACATAAACGACGATCCTGCATTATGGGCAGAGATGTGGACAAGGCAGGTACAGCTCGGCTGTGTCCCATACTACATGTTTATTGTACGGGACACTGGAGCACAGCACTACTTTGGTGTTCCTCTAGTTCGTGCACAGGAGATCTTTCGTGATGCATACCAGCAGGTAAGCGGTTTATGCAGGACTGTAAGAGGACCAAGCATGTCTGCAACCCCAGGAAAGATTCAGGTACTTGGCGTAGCAGATCTCGGTGACAAAAGTGCAATAGTAATGAGGTTTTTGCAGGGAAGAAATCCAAAATGGGTTCAGAGACCATTTTTGGCAAAGTTTGATGAGGAAGCAATTTGGATAGATGATCTAAAACCTTTTGTTGGTGAAAAATTCTTTTTTGAAGAAGAACTAAACGAAATACTACAAAAAGACAGGGCAATATTTGATGATGAGACAAGCATAGCAAGTGGCGGTCCTCCATAGTAGCAAAGGAAGAATTGTCTCCCAAGTCAGGAGAAACCATAATTACAAAAATTCATGAGCTTAAAATCAAATATGTTGATTTTTGGTTTGTCGATATATTTGGTGAACTACACAGTGTAAGCATTCCATCATACGCACTAACAGAAGATAATTTCAAAAGAGGATTGGAAAAACTTGATGCAAGCTCAATTCGAGGATTCAAGTCTGTCAATAAATCAGACATGGCACTTGTTCCAGATTTTTCTACATTAAAAATACTCCCACCAGTTTACGACGAAGGTGCAAGACTCAATGCAAGAATGTTTGTAGATCTGTACGAAGAAAGTTCTTCTGTACATTCAAGATACGACAAAGACTCGCGAGGAATAGTCAGTCGTGCACTAGATGAGCTATTCAAATTTGGATTTACACATGCAAACTGGGGGCCAGAGATAGAATTTTTCATATTTGATAAGATAAACCTCTATCCATCATCAATTGGTGCAGTACAATCGTATGGCGGCTCTGGATATTCTATAGAATCAAAGGAGGCGCCATGGACTAGGGGAAATCTAAGCACAAGAATTGATCTAAAAGAAGGGTACTACCCTGCCCAACCCAGAGATACACTTGATGCTATACGAAAGGACATTTGTGATGATCTTTTCAAGTATTTTGATATCAAAGTAGAGGCACAACACCATGAGGTTGCAACATCTGGCCAATGTGAGATAAATCTGGTATATGACAAAACACTGCAAATGGCAGACGCCATTGTAACTCTTAAAAATCTAGTAAAAGTCAAATCAAAAAGCAAGGGAAAGGTTGCCACCTTTATGCCAAAGCCGTTTTATGGAGACAATTCCTCTGCAATGCACGTACACCAAAGCCTTTGGACTGGAGAAAAAAATGCAATGTATGATCCTAATGACAAAGAGGCAGAGCTCAGTCAAACTGGCAGATACTACATAGGAGGGCTCTTAGAGCACTCTGCAGCACTTTGCGCAATTTCAAATCCAACTACAAACTCGTACAAACGCCTAATCCCGCACTTTGAGGCACCAATGAATGTATGTTGGGGAATAAGCAACAGATCTTCTGCAATTAGAATACCAATGTATTCTAAAGGAAACGAAAAAACAAAGAGAGTAGAGTACAGAGTTCCTGATCCTACTGCCAACATATACCTATTAGAAGCTGCACTATTGCTTGCTGGATTGGATGGAATACGAAAAAAAATAGACTGTGGAGATTCTGTTGAGGAAAATGTTTACAAGATGACACCAGAACAAAAGAGCGCACTTAACATTAGGTCGCTACCTCCTAATCTCAAAGAGGCACTTGACGCACTAAAGTCAGATTCAAGATTTCTTGAAAATGTTTTTTCAAAAGACTTTCTTGAAACCTATTCCTCTATGAAATATGCAGAATATGCAGATTTTGCACAGACCCCTACTCCATGGGAGGTTTCAATGTATGCTGACATGTAACTATTTAGAATACATAACCAAAAATTCTTTTCATCTAGTCTGATCATTTTTTTGGAGAGCGTGATCATCGGGATCTTTTGGTGCCAAATTTTTCGCTCTTGCCAAGGCAATAGTTGTAATTATAACCGATGTCAATATTATAACAAATACAATCTGGGGGTATACTTCAGCATTTGCAAGACCAATTGTCAATGGAATTGTTGCAACAACTGCAGCAGCTAGACCACGAGGAATCATTGCAGCAGTTACCTTTTTGTCAAATCTGCTGAATCTTCTACCAAGAGATATTTTGACAACTCCTATTCTGGTTAAATAAATTAGAATTGCACCTATTACCCCAAAGAAAATAAATTCTATTCTTCCTAGTGTTGCAAGCAATCCAATGAAGACAAAAAAGAATGACCTCACAAGAAACGTTAGCTGATTATGTGTCGGGTTATCCGTTGTAATTTCAGGAATCTTAAATTTCAGATAATGTGAGAGCAGCTGTTTGTTGCCAAGCATCAGTCCAAAAATTAGAGGAGCAAGTGCACCTGTGCCATCAAGCGATTTTTCTGCAAAAAATATTACAAATAAAATTCCAATGGTCAGCATGTAAGAGTGCTGAGCATTTTGAAGTTTGGTTGTAACAAATGCCCAGGGAATTCCTATACCAAATCCAAGTACCAGTCCGACTGCCACAGACCTTCCAAAGGCACCAAGTCCAAATTCAAGATCAAAAACTCCTGAAATTATAATGTCAAATAAAATAAAGGCAATGATAGTTACAAGAATATCTGTAATTGCAGATTCAAGACTCAGCATTGACTTTGTATCATCGGAAATTGGTAGCTGACGTACTAGTCCAAATACAATAATTGAGCTACTGCCACCTACGATCGTTCCAAGTAGAATACTTTCAATCATTCCCCAATTAAGGCCATAAAATGCAACCAAGGTTACTGCAACAACAGATGTGACAAAACCAAGTATTGACAATAACACTGCATAATGTGCCGTCCTCACAACATGTCTAATGTCAAGGTTCAGTCCGCCATCAAACATGATAATTATAAGCGCTATTGCTGCAAAGTATGGAACAACCTTGCCAACCTCGTCTGTAGAAATTATACCAAGGATGGGGCCGATAATTACGCCAAGTATCATCAAAAACGCAATATCAGGTATTCCAGTTCTTTTGAAAAATGACTCTCCAATGACTCCAAGAAAAATTGTAATTGCTGCTGCAAGTAAAATTACAGGAGCTGATAGAATTTCTCCAATAAGTGGACTAAACTGAGGAATGGAACTTTGAAAGTTTGATAATGTTTCGCGAATAATTTCTGAATCAAAGCTCATTCCATCAAGGTATCCCATTGAATTGGTTCTTGCCACCTTCTTTATAATGACAATTAGTATATTTTTTTAAAAAATTATAAAGAAAATTCAACTCATGTTGTGATATTTTTTATCATAAAGGCAGGCCACAATGTGTGAGGTATTATCATATATTTCTAAACTAAAACCAACTCATGTCAGATTGGTACGGGTCAACTCACGGCAAATGATGTAAATTAGATTCAGATAATATTTGATAACACTGAAGAGCTCTCAGCAAAAATCTCGGAATTGGAAAATCA
>DATBIP010000097.1:0-3542 GCA_036556885.1 Nitrosopumilaceae archaeon | reverse complement strand
TGCGATGCAGGCAAAAAAACAAAAAGTGGACATTAAAGTTCACAGAGCAGGCCTGATGGCAAACTATCGAAGATCTGTTGAAAAATCTTTCAAAGACAATCATCTACTTGCCATATCTTGTACACCGACACTTGAGCTTGGAATAGATGTTGGAGATGTAGACGGAGTAATTTCTGCAACAATACCTGTAAACAGGCTAGTACAAAGAATTGGAAGAGCAGCTAGAAAGGGTCAGCGTGGATATGCATTTTTAGCACTTGGTAATGATCCAATTTCACAATACTACAAAAATCACCCTGATGATTATTTTGATGACGTTGAGCGAATCTACATTGATCCTAAAAATCCCTTTGTAGAAGAGTTCCAGGTAATTGCTATGGCATGTGACAAACCAATTGCAAGACACGAGCTAGCAGAGCATGCAGAAGTTATTGAACAGCATGTAAGAAATGGACTGCTAAAGTTGCATGAAAATAGGTACGTGCCGAACTATGAAAAGTTAAAAGAAATCCTTAATGAATATAACATTAGAGGAATTGGTAAATCAATTGACATTTTTTTCCACGAAAAAAAGCTAGGCGAGAGGGTTCTCCCGATTGCATTAGAAGAGCTTCACGAATCTGCTATCTATTTTCTTGCTGGAACTAGGTACAAAGTCAAGGAATTTAGGTATCCTGAAAAAAATTATGCCAAACTAGAGAGAATTTCTCATGATTATCCTTACTTTACCAAAGCCTTAACAGAAGAATGGCCAACAATTGAAAAAATTATTGAAAAAAGATTTGTTTTTGGAATGGAGGTAGCATTTTGCAAACTTCACATTCAAAAAAGAGTTTATGGTTATGCCAACATTGAGATTGGCCAAGAGATAGCTCAGGGCCAAAAAGTGCTTCTTGATAGACCGCTGGACTATGATTTTATCACAAAGGGTATTGTTTTTCATGCTCCAAGACCGTTGAAGATTCTAGAAAAATCAGAAGACGAGGAGTATGTTGAGGCAAGTGGATATCATGCCACAGAACATGTTGTAATTGAGGGAAGTAACATGATAACTGGAGGGGTTTCACAAGATCTTGGAGGAATCTCCCTTGGCACATCGGGACTGATTTTCATTTACGACGGTGCGATAGGAGGAAATGGTGCTAGCAAGGCGCTGTATGATAGATTTGAAAAAGCGTTAGAGCGAAGTATGCATATCGTAAAAGAATGTCCTTGCAATTATGAGGCGGGATGTCCCAGGTGTACCTTTTCTTATCGTTGTGGAAATAATAATGAATTCTTACACAAACACTCTTCACTTGAAATTCTACAGAGAATCAATGATGGAGAACAAACCGTTCTTGAAGAACCAACCGAAGGAGATAAACCTCTGGTTTAATTAAACAATATACAATGAAGCATTTACTAGTTTTTTTTCTGACAATATTTTTTATTGGAACCTTTTCGTTTGCTTTTGGACAAGAGTTTGAAAAGTATAATGTCGAGGTAATTACAGTGGCTGAAAATTTACAGATTCCTTGGGAGATTGCGTTTGCTCCAGATGAAAGAATTTTTTTCACTGAAAGAGTTGGAAAGCTAAGAGTAATAGAGGATGGCAATCTAAATCCCGAGCCTGTCGCTATTTTAAATGTTGGAGCTGTTGAAGGAGGGTTGTTAGGGTTAGCACTTGATCCTAATTTTGAAGAAAACCATTACCTGTATCTTTACTACACGTATAATGAATTTCCATTTACTTACAATAAAGTTGTTCGATACACAGAACATGATAATACTTTATCAGATGAACTGATACTAGTTGATAAAATTCCTGGTGCGGCAATTCATGATGGGGGTAGATTAAAGTTTGGCCCGGATGAAAAATTATACATAACTACTGGTGATGCTGCAAATGCTGACGCTGCACAGGATCTAAAGTCGTTGTCAGGAAAGATACTTCGAATTAATCCAGACGGCACAATTCCTGCTGATAATCCGATTAAAGATTCGTTGATTTTTTCTTACGGACATAGAAACCCACAGGGACTGGATTGGGATCCTGTTACTGGAAAATTAGTAGCATCGGAGCACGGACCCTCTGGAGAAAGAGGATTTGCCCATGACGAAATTAACGTAATAGAAGCTGGGAAAAATTATGGATGGCCAAAAGTAGTTGGAGAAGAACAAAAGCCTGAATTTGTCAGCCCAATCTTGCAAACTGGAGATGACGCATGGGCACCATCAGGTTCAACCTTCTATGATTCAAGTAACATTCCCGAATGGACTAACAAGTATTTTGTAGCGACTCTCCGTGGAAGCCACCTTAGAATGCTTGAGCTTGACCTACAATCAAATCAAGTAGTCTCAAGTGAGGCATTGTTTTCAAATACCTTTGGGAGATTAAGAGAAGCTACAGTTGGGCCAGACGGAAATCTTTACCTGCTTACTAGTAATAGAGATGGGAGAGGATCTCCTGTAGAAAATGATGATAGAATATTAAAAATAGTTCCAATAATTTCTCAGGAGAAGATGGGTGATAGTTCCAAAGCTCCCCTTAAACAAGTCAGGGAAGGAACTTTGCCAGAAAATGTTGCATGTAAAACAGGATACGAGTTGATTCTAAAATCTTCAACTGGGGATCCTGCTTGCGTTTTTGCTCAAACCGCCCCTAGATTAATAGCAAAGGGATGGGGCGTTTTGCCTTGATGGCATTATGAGTTATTAGTACCAATTTACAACACTATTCATGCAAAAGGTTGCACTTGTAACTGGCAGCTCAAGCGGGATAGGCTATGAAACCTCACTGGCTTTAGCTCGAGCAAATTATTTCACATATGCTACAATGAGAAACACGGAAAAAGCTGGTTCGATTCAAAAAATTGCAAAAAAAGAGAATTTGAATCTAGATGTAATTGAGCTTGATATAGATAATGAGAACTCGATAAAATCTGCAGTAAAAAAAGTTCTAGAACAAAAAGGCAGAATCGATGTTTTGGTAAATAATGCAGGATATGGAATCTTTGGATGTGTTGAAGACATTACTATGGATGAGCTAAGGGCGCAGTTTCAGACAAATTTCTTTGGGGTAGTAAAATTAATTCAAGAGGTTGCACCAATTATGAGAAAACAAGGCTCTGGGATTATAGTTAATGTAAGCTCAGTTGCGGGGAGAATCGGTTTTCCTGGAACTCCTGCATACATTAGCTCAAAATTTGCATTAGAAGGACTAAGTGAATGTATGAGATACGAGATGTCTCCATTTGGAATTAAAACAATAATAATTGAACCAGGAGTAATTAAGACAAACTTTCTTTCTTCAATGAAGATTGCCAAAGGAAAACCAGACTCCCCTTACAAGGATATTACTGAAAAGGTTGTAAATGGGATCAAAATGATGGCAGAGTTGGCTACCCCACCTATCGAGGTAGCAAAGACTATCATGAAGGCAATAGAAGCTGAAAATCCTCTTCCAAGATACGTAGTTGGCAGTGATGCGGTAATGTTTTTGGAAGCAAAAAAAATGAAGACTGACATTGAGTTTGAAAATTATATTAAAAAAGAGCTAT
>DATBIP010000096.1:0-3136 GCA_036556885.1 Nitrosopumilaceae archaeon | reverse complement strand
TTTTGCAACATCAAACATTTCTTTTTGAATATTTTCTAATACTAATGGAATATCTTCACTAATTTTTTCTATAGCAAGATCATTTTTTTCATGGTTGTATCTTGTAGCAATTACAATCTTCTTTTTTGCCAAATCTTTAGGGCCTATTTCAATTCTTAAGGGAATCCCTCTGAGCTCCCAATCATGAAATTTGAAGCCAGGAGTCAATTCATTTCTTCTATCAACATGCACTCGTATATTTTTCTCAAGTAATATTTTTTCAATTTCTGTTGATTTTTCTGTTATCTTTTTTGCATCCTCGTCAGAGTAGTATATTGGAATAATTACAACTTGAATTGGTGCTACCTTTGGTGGCAGTACGAGGCCCTTATTGTCACCATGTACCATAATCATTCCACCAATTAGTCTCCATGATACTCCCCATGATGTTTGCCAAGCATAATTTTCAATATTATTTTCATCAGAAAATTTTACATCAAAAGGCCTTGCAAAATTTTGACCTAAAAAGTGAGATGTTCCCATTTGCAATGCCTTCCCATCAGGCATAAGAGATTCCATAGTAGTGGTATAAACTGCACCAACAAACTTTTCTTTTTCGCTTTTTTTTCCAATAATTACTGGAATTGCCAACTCTTCCTCAACTGTTTTTTTATAAATTTCTAAAATTTTCATAACCTCCCTTTCTGCTTCTTCTTGAGTTGTGTGAACTGTATGTCCTTCTTGCCACAAAAACTCTGAATTTCTTAAAAATGGCTTTGTAGCTTTAATTTCTGCTCGAAGTGCAGTATTCCAAAAGTTGATTTTGAGAGGAAGATCTCTCCAACTCTTAATCCATTTTGAATACATAGAATATGCAAGTGTTTCTGAGGTTGGACGCAATGCAAGTCTGTCCCCTATCTCATTATTTCCTGAATGTGTTACCCAAAAAGCCTCTGGATTAAATCCAGCAAAATGCTTCTTTTCTTTTCCTAAAAGAGACTCAGGAATTAGTACTGGTAAAAACCCATTTCTAATTCCTTCTTTTCTAAATTTTTTATCAAGTTCGGATTTAATTGACTCCCAGATTGAGTAGCCATCTGGTCTTAGTACAATTAACCCTTTGACTGGTGCATAGTCAGCTAATTCCGCCTTTAGAACTACCTGTGTATACCAATCACTAAAATCATCATTTTTTGTAACAGTAATTCCAATTTCTTTGCTCAATTTACAATTTCAAGAAAATCAATACTAATGAGCTTTTCTTAAGTTATAATGAATCTCCTTTGCAGAGAACCTTGCCCATGACTCTACTTTGGAAATTTGGACAAACAAAACACTGGATAAAATTCGTCTCATTTTTTAGAACAGGACAATCAACATATTCCGTTTTCATTTTTTTGAGCATTTTGGGGCTGACTCCTTTTAGTTTAAGCTTACCCTTTTCATCCATCATTCCAGATGCCTTAAGCTCCTCCTTTACATTGTCAGGAAGTATCTGACGCTTATCGGTTGTTTTTACCTCAACTTCATATTTGTGCTCAAGTTCTTCCATACCGTAATTAGTTACAATAATCGATTTATTAATAGATGTTGGCGATCAAAAACTTCTTAAACTTTAATATATTCTAGTTTTAGTTCACAAGGAAGAAAGTAATTGTTAGTTATTTTTGATGTTGAAGGAGTTCTTTTTGATGCAGAATATCTGCCTATTTTAGCCGAAAAAATAAACAAAGAAAAAGAAATTTGGGAAATTACCAAAAAAGGAATTCAAGGAGACATTAATTGGGAAGATGGATTAAAAACTCGAATAAATTTACTTAAAGGTCTTGATCAATCTATCTGTAAAGAAGTCGCTACCTCTTTACCTATTATGACTGGAGCAAGAGAAGCATGCAGAGCTTTGAAAGCAGCAGGATGGAAACTAATGGCAGTTTCAGGTGGATTCACAATAATGACCGATAGACTCAAAGATGAATTGGACTTGGATTTCGTTTACTCAAATGAGCTTATATTTAAAAATGGAAAACTAGATGGTGTTAAAATTAATGTAGATTCTGACAAAGCAAAATCTGCACGCATTAAAATAAAAGAATGGGGAGAAAAAAAAGAGGATATTGTTGTTGTTGTCGATGGTGCAAATGATATTAAATTATTTGATATCTGTGGTTTGGGAATTGCATACAGAGCCCAAGACTTAGTTAAGGACCTGGCAACAGTTACTCTAGATGAAAAGAATCTTGCTAAAATTATTGACCTCATAAACCAGCATTACAATCTCAAATTAGAATCTCCTACGATTGCCTAAGTTATCTTTTTACATCTTTGATTCTTTCATGTTCAATAACATCAATAAATACAATCTTAGTAAACTAAGTTTATGACACTAGAAATAATTCCTATACACATAAAAAAAGAAATTCATAAAGGCGATAAGCTAGTTGAATTAATTCTATCTTCGTTCAATCAAAAAATTCAAGATGGAGATATATTTGTAATTTCTCAGAAAATAATTTCAAAACAAGAAGGTAGAACAGTTAACCTTTCTGAAGTAATCCCATCTAATCTTGCGCTCGGAATTGGTGCAGAGTACAAAAAAGATCCAAAACTGGTGGAAGTAATTCTCTCAGAAACAAAAAGAATCGTACGACTTGAAAATGGAATAATTATTGTAGAAACAAATCACGGTTTTATCTGTGCAAATGCTGGAGTAGATGAAAGTAATATCGATGCTGGTTATGCAACTATGTTACCTCTAGATTCCGACAAGTCAGCATCATCAATACAAGTACAGGTATATGAAAAAACTAAAAAAAAGATTGCGGTTCTTATATCAGATACCTTTGGTAGGCCATTTAGAATGGGTCAGACAAACTGTACAATAGGTATTGCAGGGATAAACACAATTCTAAATTATGAAGGCACAAATGATAGTTTTGGAAAAATACTTCGAGTAACTGCAATCGCTATATCTGATGAAATTTGTTCAGCAGCTGAGCTTGTAATGGGAAAGACGCTTTATTGCCCTGTGGCTATTGTAAGAAATTACAAATACAAAGAATCTGTTTCAGCAATTAATTCAATTATTCGTCCTGAAAAAGATGATTTATTCAGATAGTTCGCTTGAATAAAGATTAAGATAAAAATATAAAATCAATAA
>DATBIP010000095.1:0-2693 GCA_036556885.1 Nitrosopumilaceae archaeon | reverse complement strand
CAGAATTG
Organism: Nitrosopumilaceae archaeon; assembly: GCA_036556885.1. Taxonomy (GTDB): domain Archaea; phylum Thermoproteota; class Nitrososphaeria; order Nitrososphaerales; family Nitrosopumilaceae; genus CSP1-1. The sequence continues at coordinate 2,685 of DATBIP010000095.1, read as the reverse complement.
TTGAGTTTTAGTACAACCCAGGCATACGGAGTATATTTTTCAAATCCTGCTGGGGGAACTGTAATGATGGTATAAGTTACAATAGAACCTTGACCTTCAAATGGGGTGCTTTCAAATTCACGATGTCCACAATTTTGACAAAAATAAACAGTTGCTAAATGAAGTTCACCGCATTTTTTGCATTTTCGAGCTAGAACTTTACCTAACTTTGCAGCATCTATGAATTCCTGTTTAGCAGACAATTTACACACTTTGGAATATATGTACAGCACAACTTGCGCCTGTAGCCCCGAAGTTATGTGTTAAACCAATTTTTGCATCATTTATTGTTCTTTCACCTGCTTTACCTGTTAGTTGATCAAATACCTCAACTACTTGTCCTACACCCGTAGCCCCAATTGGATGCCCTTTTGATTTTAACCCACCAGATGGATTGATTGGTATATCTCCTTTACGTGAAGTATGATTTTCTCGTATCCCCTCAACCCCTTTGCCTTTTTCAAAGAATCCTAAATCTTCACTATCCACTATTTCGGCAATTGTAAAACAGTCATGAACTTCAGCAAAATCAATATCCTTCGGTTTAAGTCCTGCCATTTTGTAAGCAGCTTCTGCAGCAATCTTAGTACTTGGTATTGTTGTTAGATGTTCACGACCTTGCAATGCAGCCGGGGAGCCCCCTCTACCAGAGCCTATTACTTTTATGTAATCTTTGGTGTGATCTTTTGCAAATTTTTCACTACATAAAATTACAGAACTTGCACCATCAGAAAATGGACAGCAATCATAAAGTTTAAGCGGACTAGCAACAACTGCTGAGCTCATTACATCATCAATAGTAATTTTTTTTCGTAAATGTGCTTTAGGATTTAATAGACCATTATCATGGTTCTTCACTGCAACCATTGCAAGATCTTCTTCTGTTGCCTTAAATTCTGATAGATATGCTCGAGCCATTGATGCAAACAATCCAGGGAATGATGCACCAGCTTGTCCCTCATAAAAAAAATCTGAACAATATGAAAAGTAAGTTGTTGTCCATTCAGTTCCTGTATGTGTAACTTTTTCTACACCTGTAACTAAAACTGCGTCATAAAATCCAGCAGCTACATTTGCAAATGCCTCTCTAAAAGAAACTGAACCACTTCCACATGCGGATTCAATTGATAACGAAGGTCTTTCAGGAATTCCTAGATTATTCATTACGACTGGTCCTAAGTGAACTTGTTTATCAGCTACACCAAAAACATTTGATATGTAACCTGCTTTGATTTCTTTTGGATCAATTCCTGCACTATCAATTGCATCAACTGATGCTTGAACTGTAATATCAGCAATACTATCAGCAAGTTTTCCATATTTTGTGCTTCCAGCACCTATAACGCAAACCTTTTCCACAAAAGACACTGACAAGAATCCCTATAAAAATTGTTCATACGTTTTCATTTAGTTGGTTTTGGTTAGAATGATGTGGTATTACAAAAAAAAACAATTCAAGTTGTAGAAAGTAAGAAACTTCATACTTGCAGAAATGTAGTAAAACCAACTAAGAGCAAGGTCAATGTTTTAAAAAATGAAATTAAACAATATTTTGACAAAAATGGTTACCTCTCGTGGTCATCAAAGAAAAAAATGTATATTATTTTAGGAACTAATACGCCGAAAGATGGGCTAGTAGAATGCCCAGAGTGTCATTTAGGGAAAATAATTGTAATTAGATCTAATAAAACTAGGAAAAGATTCTTGGGATGTTCCAATTATTATAATGGATGTAGGGCATCGTCCCCACTTTTACAGAAGGCAAAGTTACTTCCAACAAAGGTTCCATGTAATGTGTGTTTATGGCCAATTGTTATATTTCGATATAGTTGGAAGCAAAAATGGACTAAACAATGCTCAAACATAAAATGTTCAAGTAGAAATTCTAAAGTTTGAATATAGATCTGTTCTTCTATTCTTAAGAAGTGGTAATAATTTTCTTGTTTGCTTCACTTTATCAAGAGAAATGTTAACTATTCCTAGTCCTTCTCGTTTTTTCATATCAAGTAATATTTTCCCATAAGGATCAACTACAATACTTCGTCCACAGTAAATGTTTCCAACTTGATCTGGAGCAATGACATAGCAACCATTTTCTATTGCACGTGTTTTGTTAATTGTAATCCAGTGGTCTTCTTTCATTTTACCTTTAACCCATGCAGAAGGTATCACTAAGATCTCTGAACCAGCAGATGCTAAGCTTCGTGACATTTCAGGAAATCTTAAATCATAACAGATTAACATACCTAATTTGCCTACACTAGTTTGCTTTGGTGACATAATTTTAGAACCTGCAGTCATCTTGTTAGATTCTCTAAATCCTAGAGCATCATAGAGATGTATTTTTCTATATGAAGAAACAACTTTGCCTGATTTATTAATAAGAAATGATGTATCATATACGCGATTTTTTTTCTTGCTCTTTTCATAAAATGTACCTACAACCTGAATTTGGTTTTCTTTAGCAGAGTTTGAAATTGAATTTACAAATTGCCCATCAATAGTTTCTGATAATGATGCAAGCTTTGAAGGACTTTGTGAAGATGTTGTGTAAAACATCATAAACTCTGGAAAAGCACAAAGTTCTGCTCCATGTTTAGATGCTTTTTGTATGTAACTTAAAATTCGTTTGAGATTTTGATTCTT
>DATBIP010000094.1:0-3603 GCA_036556885.1 Nitrosopumilaceae archaeon | reverse complement strand
AGGTCTTGTTCACAGGCAAATCTAACAGAGTCTTCAATTCTTTTCTGTTCAATTATTTTTCCTAATGAAAATTTCTTGGGATTTTCTAATGATACAGACAATGTACCTTCCCTAAGACCTTGAGCGCTAACTATAATTTTTTTAAATCCTAGTTTTTCCATTATGGTTTCAACTACACAGGAACCTGCAATCATTGTCTCAGCTCGTCCAGTACTTATAGAATCAATTTTAGCTATTTTTTCTGTCCCTATAGCTTGAAACTTTTTAGAAATATCAAAAATTGATTCGTAAGACATTTTATAATTATGAATTTTGGAAAATGGATAGTTAGTAAGCATTTGATTATATTTAGCAATATTTCTTATTGTTCCTCCAACTCCAACCAACATTGTTTGTTCAGTGATATTTAGTTCCTTTCTATCAGGTAATAATTCAGAAATTCGAAATTTCATTTTTTCATAATTCTGGTTTGAAAAATTATTATCCTTATTTGCATACATCTGTGATAATCGTAATGCTCCAAGTGGTAAAGACATTATTTTTTTAATTTTGAATTGTTCTGTGTAAACTATTTCTAAACTTCCACCACCTAGATCAAAGAATAATGCAGAAGGAATTCGTAATGATCTAATTGCACCCACATAGGAATAGAGGGCTTCTTCAATTCCTGATAAGATTCTAAATTTAAAACCAGTTTCTTGATAAATTTTTTTTAGAAATTCAATCTTATTTGCAGCTTCTCTAACAGCACTTGTGGCAATAGGTAATACATAATGAATTGATTCGATCTTGACTATATCCCGAAATAGCTTTAATGCATCTATTGCTCGCTCCATTGGTTCTTCACCTAAGAACCCTGTTTCAGTCAACCCCTCAGCAAGTTTTATTCGAAATCCTTCTTGTCGATATGGTTTGTAAGAATTATCGTGAAGAATATTGAAATTCACTAACTTTACAGAGTTTGAACCCAAGTCAATTACTGAGGCTCGCATATCAACTTCTCCAACGTGCATACTCATTTTTGAATTGAATCATAATAATCTATTATATATCAAAAATGAACAAAAAAAAGAGCCTCATTTGATGAATTTTTTGACTTGCCTAGGAGTTAAAAGCCACTTTAATTCGCCATGTATTTTTGGATTTTTGGATAAAATTCTAATTTTGGCAAATCCTGCCTTTTTTAGATCGATTGAGCATGATGAGCTTCCTTGGTTAATTATTTCGCCAAGAATGGTGCTTAATGATGGTTCATGGCCTACGATCAGAACCTTAGAGTCCTCTTTTAATTTTGATAATTTTTGGTAGAATTCGTTTCGATTACCCTCTGGTTTGAGTTCATTCCATTCCATTTGATTATTTTTTTTGGTTTTTAATTTACTTGCAACAATTGAAGCAGTTTCCTGTGCACGCTTTAGAGGGCTAGTGATAATATAATCAAATTCGATTCCTAAATTTTTAATGCTTTTTGCAACATCTTCTATCTCTTTTTTTCCAACTACCGTTAACTTACGTTTTGAATCACTCTTTATTGTAGCTGAGATTTCTTCAGCTTGCCCATGTCTTAAAATAAATAAATCCATTTTAGAAAGAGTCTTTATGTTTTCCAGTTACAATGTAATTTACAGAATAGCTCATAAATTCTGCATGATCAGCAATTCTTTCAAGATATCTTAAAACTAAAGCTTCTGCAAGTGCACATTTAGTATTTTGTGAGGTAATTAATTGGGTGAGTCGATCCTTGTATACTTTATCTACAAAATTTTCTTTTTGATTAATTTTCTCTGCTCTGTTTATATCAAGTTCGGCAAAAGACAGGATGGCGTCTTTTATCATGCTCTTAACTTCGTTGGAAACTTCATACAACCATTGATTATCACAGTGAGATAAGTCACCAAAATTATCCCTTACAAGTGTAATATCATATGCGTATCTACCAAGTCTTGAAAAAGCATATGCAATTTCAGTAGATGATCTAATTAATCTAAAATCTTCTGCAACAGGTTGAAATTTTAGAATTAAATCAAAAAAAATATCTTCTAAATTAAAGTACCTGTTCCTAATTTGGTCAGACATTTGTTTGACTTCATTAACAGTATTTCTTCCGACCAGATAGGAATCTATTGCTAGGGATGTACACTGAATTGTTAATTCTCCCATTTCTGACATTAACGTAGAAAGATTTCGGAGCTGAGGATCTATCAGACGAGGCATTTAACCAAATTGACCCTGAACATATTTTGCTGTCAGTTCATTTTTTGGTTCTGTAAATAATTTCTTGGTTTCACTAAATTCAATCAAGTCTCCAAGATACATAAATCCGGTATAATCAGAGACTCTAACAGCCTGTTGCATATTATGGGTGATTATAATAATACAGTAATCTTTTTTTAATTCAGTAATTGTTTCTTCAATTTTTTGAGTAGCAATAGGGTCCAAAGCAGATGCAGGCTCATCCATTAAAAGAACTTCAGGTTGAATTGCAAGGGCTCTAGCAATGCATAGTCTTTGTTGCTGTCCACCTGATAATTCTATTGCGGGTTTTCTAAGATCATCTTTTACCTCATCCCACAAATATGCCATTTTAAGAGAGTCTTCTACAATTTCATCGAGAATTTTTTTATCACGAACTCCGTTGAGGCGAACTCCTGCAACTACATTGTCATAAATTGACATGGTAGGAAATGGATTTGGTTTTTGAAAGACCATGCCTACTTTTCTTCGGTGATATATTGGATCAATGCTCTTATCATAAAGATCAATATCATCGATCATTACCTTTCCTTCAACACGTGCACTCTTGGTCATGTCATGCATTCTGTTTAGGCATCTAAGAAATGTAGTTTTGCCACATCCAGAGGGACCAATTAAAGCAATAACTGATTTTTCAGGAAATTTTATTGAGATATTTTTAACTGCTAAGAATTTTCCGTAATAGACATTAACATTTTCTGTAATCATTTTGTATTTACTAGCAGTAGCATCTACAGGAGCACCAACGTGGGTGGAGGTTATTTTTTTAGTTGTTATAGCTGCCAGTTTTTATCCACTCCGTTGTTCCATTATTCTAGAAAATAATCCTTTGCCGGTGTTTTTTCTTGAGAACCAATATCGGACAGCTATATGGATAGCAAGTATTATCAACACTAGTACCAAAGCTGCACCCCAACCAGATAATCTAGCTTCATCATATGGTTGTAATGAGAATCTCCAAATTCTTAATGGCAATGCATCCATTGGAGCATCAAATCCTCCAAAGAACTGACTGCTTCCTAAAATAGTCATAATTAATGGAGCAGTCTCGCCACTTATTCTTGATATAGATAATAAAATTCCTGTAAGTATTGCTTTTTTTGCTGCTGGAAGTATAATCTGAACAGTTACAATCCATTTTCTTAATCCTAGTGCGGTTCCAGCTTCTCTAACACTGTAGGGAACCATTTTAAGAGCTTCTTCAGTTGCACGGGCGACAATTGGGAACATAATTAATGATAAAGCGAAGGCCCCTGCCCAAATCGAAAAATGTCCTACTATCAATACAATCGCTAAGAATGCAAAAACTCCCAAAACTATAGATGGAAATTCCATGAAAACATCAGTAAA
>DATBIP010000093.1:0-6647 GCA_036556885.1 Nitrosopumilaceae archaeon | reverse complement strand
CCAAAAATGCTTGAAATTTCAACGATTTAGTTGTTCTAACTCTTCGATTGCATTTCTAAACGCATCTACTGGCTGATTTCCCCTGATTTTTATGATCTTTTCATCATTGAATATCAAAAAAGAAGGCGTAGCATCAATTCCAATTTCCTTGCCAAATTTCTCTAATTCTAGTACTCTTTGACGGTATTTGTGCTCATTAATGCACGAATTAAATTTGTCAATTTCTAAATTCACAGTAGTTGCAAATTTATTTAAAGAATCAACAGTAATCCATCCTGTTCTTTCTCCGCCCCAATTAGTATACAATTCATCATGGTATTGCCAATATTTTCCCTGATCTTCTGCACAATATGCAGCCTCTGCAGCAAATACTGAATCAGGGCCATTTAATGGAAAATCCTTGAAAACAAAATTTACTCTTCCAGAGTTTACATATTCATCCAAAATTACATTAAAACTTGATGTATGGAACCTATAGCAGTATGTACATTGATAGTCCCCCCACTCCAATATTGAAATCGTGGATGATGGATTTCCAAGCATGGGTGAACCGTTTTCTAAAAGATTTTTTTTGGTCAAAAGGACTTCATCTTTATCGGTTCCTAAAGAAGATAGAAACAATGCCATAACAACCCCGATAATTATTGGAATAATTAGATAGTAATAGCGATTCATCACAATACAGTCTATGCGATAAGTAAATAATTGATTGTATCGCGTGGTTCAAAGTTTTAATGTATTTACTAGATCGCTTGAAATAAAATTAATAAAAAATCTAAATCTTTGAATTTTTCGTGTCCAAGAATTTAAATACACCGCAGGAAGTGAAATAAAAGATGTCAACATCTAGGGGCTTAACAATTACAAAGTCTGGAGTTCCGATTTATGCTATTTTATTACTTGCAGGGGTTTTTGCCTTTGGATTATTTGTAGTAGGTTATGATCAGGGACACCTTTTCAGTATAGTTATGGGTGAAAAAGCATTTGATGAGTTATACATGCATGAGCTTTTTCATGACATGAGACATGCAGCTGGATTTCCTTGTCATTAGTGACAGCAAGATATGCGAACAGCGCTTTTTATCACTATAGTACTTCTTTCTGGATGTTTTGCAGGAACAATTCACGGGCTTGCAAATCTTGCAATAGTTGAACCATATCTAGATAAGGCAATAGGAATCGAAAATCAGAATCTTTTTGCATCTGGTGAAGAAAAAGATAGTCCAGATTTCTGGATAGAATATGATTCGTATAGATATTGGCAGAAAGGAGGTCAAGTATTAGCTGGTGCAATTTTAGGAACGTCAATTGGTGCATTATTTGGTATTGTGTTTGCATATTCTAGAAATGCTTTACCTGGTTCTAATAATGTAAAAAAAGCGCTCGTATTAGCAGGATTGATGTGGCTTACTTTGTATGTCATTCCCTTTTTAAAATATCCAGCAAATCCTCCAACAGTTGGAGACCCAGAGACAGTAGCTCTTCGGGAAGTATTGTATATTGCATTTATCGCAATTTCTGGATTTGGCGCAATTGGATTTTATCAATTATACAAACGATTACAAAAAAACAAAAAGTATGTTGCCTACATTGGATACGCTGCATTCATCAGTACAGTGTTTATCATTATGCCTCCTAATCCAGATGCAGTAAATGCTCCAATGGACTTGGTAAATGGATTTAGGGCAATGTCGTTTATTGCAGTATCCATATTTTGGATTTCGGTTGGATTCATACTAGGTATGTTTTGGCAAAAATTCAGACCAGAAAATCTAGTTCAATCAAAAACTCACTAGATAATTCTCATAATCTAGAACGAGAACACATTTCATTTAAATAACTCTTCATTTATTAGTTGACGTTTGCAGCGAAAATTGACATTACCACAATTAAAAAAATACGATATTACACAAAAGGTAATTGAGGCACTAGCTGACGCCGAATCAAGAACTATATTATTTTCTTTAATTAAAAAAGGAAAAACTGCTTCGGAAATTGCCGATAAATGTAAAATTCCCTTAAGTTCAGTTTATAAAAAATTATCAGAGCTAGAAGATTTAACACTGGTTGAAATTGAAAAATGGCTTATTTCCGACAAAGGAAGAAAATTTAAAATTTATAGAAGCAGAATAAGTAAAGCAGATATCAGCATAAAGAAATCTGAGCCTTCACTAATTCTGGTTCCAAATTAAAGGAGAGTAAAAATTGTCAAAACCAAACATGATTCAACAACTGGACGAATATGACGTAACACAAAAAATAATCGAAACCGTAGCAAATGTCTGCTCTAGGGCAGTTTTATTTTCCATATTAACAGAAGCAAAAGATGCTACCCAAATTGCAGATGAGTTAAAGTTATCAATTTCAAATGTCTATAAAACACTGGCCAATTTAGAAGAACTTACGCTAGTCAATGTAGATACCTTCAAAATTTCTCCAGAGGGAAAGAAAATCAAGATGTACAAAAGCAGGATTGGTAGAGTTGAAATCAATATCCAAGGAATTGAGCCGATTCTTAACCTATATCCAAATAATGTCTAAGAAAGTTTTCAAATGAAGAAACCATTCTACATCATTAGAATAAGATCATAGAATTAAAACGCTGTTTAAATAACTTAGCTCTTCCTAATTGTAGATATGAAAAATTCTAAAATGCTATTCGTGATTTTACCAGTTTTTTTTGTAATAGCAATTTTACCAATTACAGCATTTGCACAGTCAGATGCGATTCCAAGTTGGATTAAAAATAGTGCAGGATGGTGGTCTGAAGGATTAATCTCAGATAGTGAATTTATTGACTCAATTGAGTATCTCATTGAAAAAGGAACAATACACATTCCAAGTTTCCCAACACCATCTGATGTTGATTCAATCACAGTTGGTTTCATACCTACTGAGAAGGCTGAAGAGCTAACACCAAAAGCAGAAGATCTCAAACAATATCTTCAACAGAGATTAGGAACCAATGTAGAAATCGTTGTTCCAACTAATTATGAAACTATCATTGAAGGTTTACGTTTTGGTCATATTGATGCAGCTTTTATGGATACTGGACCTGCTTGGATTGCACACCAGAGGTCTGGTGCAGAGGTAATAGCAGCTGAGGTAGTTGGCGGTAAAGTAAACTATCAGGCGACTATTTGGGCAAGAGCAGACGATGATTCTATTCATTCACTTTCAGATACTATTGGCAAACGAGTTGCATTTACTAGCATCACAGGGTCTTCCGGCTTTATTTTACCTATGGGAACCCTTGTCACAAACGGGGATGTAAAAATTCAAGGAAATGATTTGATTGCATTGGAATCAGCCTTAGCAAATACCTTTGAGGCATACACATTTGCAGGAGGTTACAAAGCTGCTCTTGAATTATTGTTAAACGATAATGTAGATGTGGCATTTGGATCAGATTTAGCTCCACAACAAAATCTAACTCCTGAGCAACAAAACAAGTTAAGAATTGTAGAACAGATAGGCCCTGTCCCATCCCATGTATTTGTTGTAAGTGCTGACATGTCAGAAGCTACAAAAAAACACCTTCTTGATGCAATGCTAGCCTTGAATGAGGATGAAAATAATCAAATTCTCAAAAATGTATATGGCGCTGAAGCATTATTGCCAACTACTACTACTATGCACATTGGTAAATTTGGAAATTATATTGATTCACTTACAGGCCTTGATAAGAAATTAATTGGTAACTAAAAATATAAAAAATAATGTCTCTCAATAAACTGGTAAAAAAATCATCTACATCTGGTTCATTAACTAATCTTTCAAGAATTTCTACTAAAACATTAATTCAGATGAATGATGTTTGGGCTTCATACGATGCAAAAAATTACTGCTTAAAAGAAATAAAATTATCAATTGATCGTGGAATAAATTACGCTATTGTAGGGCAATCAGGGTCAGGCAAATCCACTTTACTCAAGCTAATCAATGGCATGATGATTCCCAGTAAAGGCCAGGTTAAAGTTGATTATCAAACACCAAACATGAATAAAACACAATTCAAACATGCAATGTCAAAAATTGGATATATCCCACAAAGTTTGGGTTTGGTAAAAAATATCTCCGTTATAGAGAATGTTTTGATTGGTGCGTTGCCACGTATTGGAAAGTTTAATTCTTTTTTAAAAAAATTTCCAGAAAATGAAATAAGTGAAGCTGAAAAACTCATAAAACTTGTAGGTCTTGGAGGAAAATCCAAAAGAAAGGCATACATGCTAAGTGGTGGTGAAAAAAGGAGAGTTGCAATCGCACGTGCATTAATGCAAAAACCGATTCTTCTACTTGCAGACGAAATTGTTTCTGAGCTAGATCAAGTGACGGCAAGAGAAATTATGGAACTGATAGCAGATGCGCAACGTCGATTGAATTTAACTGCTGTAATGGTGCATCACGATATGAAACTTGCATTAGAATATGCAAATCGTGTTGCAGTAATTAAAGAAGGCCAAAAGATTTTGGAAATTGGAGTTGAAGGCGATAAAATAGTGGATTTTCAATCAGGAAACCTGACTCAGCAAGAAATTATGGAACTTTACAATAGAAATGAGCCCTAAAAACAATATCATAATCGCATTGGTATGTGCAGGAGTCATTGCAATGTCATATCACATTGATGCAAATCCAGCTGAATTCGTAAAAGGAATTCCTAATCTCTCGATAGTATTGAAGGAAATGACTGAAGTTGAACCTGATTTGTTTGGCATAGCTTTTTGGTCAATGCTAGAAACAATTGAAATGGCATTTATTGGAACGGTGGTTGGGGTTGCAATAGCTCTACCATTAAGCATGTTAGCTGCTAGAAATCTAAATAGCAAATTTGTTTATGTCCCATTAAGGGGAATTCTTGCAGCAGCACGCACATTTCCATCAATTTTATGGGCAATTTTGTTTGTAATTATGGTTGGTTTAGGACCCTTTGCAGGCATTCTTGCAATCATAATGTATACTGTAGGATTCATTGCCAAACTTCAATACGAAGCAATAGAGGCAGTTGACTCAGATCCTGTTGAGGCAGTTAGATCAATAGGCGTTTCAAAATCGCAGCTAATTAGGCACGTAATCATGCCAGAATCCGCACCCCATTTGCTTAGCCAAATATTGTACATGTTTGATTATAATGTTAGGCAAACAAGTATTCTTGGTCTTGTTGGCGCAGGTGGAATTGGTTTCTATATCATAAATTACATCAAATTCTTTGAATATGGAAAAGCGGCAGTGTTTATGCTTGTGGTGCTAATAACAGTATTAATAATTGACTTTGTAAGTGTAAAAATACGTGACAAATACATTGTTAAAGTACAAAAAGGAATGGAAGTAAAAGTTTGAATTTCAAATATCTAAGCAAATGTTTGGTTGCATTAGTACTATCGTTGATTATGTTTTATCCTAACGTTTCTGCTAGTGCAGAAAAAAATTATCAATTATCGGTAGATGATAATACTTTTGATGTTAAATACGATTTTAATGGGGATGTAATTGCTATGGCAATTGATACAGAAACAATCTCATTATTAATTGGAACAGAAAATGTCAAAGACACCCAGTTTCAAATTACACTTCCAAAGGAACTCATTCGTGCAGATAATAACGCATTTGCAGTACTAGTGAACGGTGATGAAGTCGAATACACAACAACTAGTGGCGAAGATGCGGTTCTTACCTTTTTTGTTCCAGAGTTTACAGAAGAGATTGAGATAATTGGAACCTATGTCGTTCCAGAATTTCCTTTAGGCACAATTCTTGTGTTTGGCTCTATTTTTGGAATTATAATTTCAATACAAAAGTCTAAAAAATTTCAATTTAGGTGACAATCTTTTCTATTTGCTTGCTTGATGCAGCATTTTTTATCTCTCTTGCAATTCTTCGCCCCATACTCATTGGCTCATCATAAAGTAAAGTAGAGTATGGCGAGCCTTGCATGTACATGTTAGTTCCAGCCACAATTCTTGCAGAAAACTCAAAGGTATGAAACTTTGCATCAGCATCATAAACTCCTTCTATACAAAATGGACCATTCATTCCTGGAGTTACTAGTTTTTTTGAAGCCTTGACGAATCGTTCACCCATTGCGTATACTTCATCAAGTAATGATTCACGCAATACCAGCGGGCTGTTTGCTATGACATTAAAGGATGGAACGTCATCGATTTCCATTTGTTGTTGCGAAGGAATTCTTGCCAATCCTTCAATATCAGACTCGTGTCGCTTGTCAACTCCAAAAAATTCTAATTCCTCCTTTAGTGGAGAATAAAAATATTGCAGATAAGCTAAAACGCCTGAACGATATTCTTGCAGATACAGATCCTCGTCTCCTTTGATGATTCCCTGTGAGATAAGCATGTCACGTTTTTTCTTGTAATCATCTTCACTCGTTGCAAGAAAGTATCCTTTTCCTCCAGCAGCTCCATGTCTTTTTGCAATTACCAGTTTGTTAATGTCTTTAGGTTTAGAAATCGATTTTGGAACATTAAGATTTGCTTCGTGCATTAGTTTTTCTTTTAGCGTTCGATCCGATTCCCATCGTAAAATTGATTTGTTGCCAAAAACTGGAACTTTTAGAGACTCGATTTGTTTTGAGCTCATTTGTGCGATTAAAGTACCATGTGGAATCAAAATTGCGTCGTTTTTTTCTA
>DATBIP010000092.1:0-2250 GCA_036556885.1 Nitrosopumilaceae archaeon | reverse complement strand
CCAAAAATGCTTGAAATTTCAACGATTTAGTTGTTCTAACTCTTCGATTGCATTTCTAAACGCATCTACTGGCTGATTTCCCCTGATTTTTATGATCTTTTCATCATTGAATATCAAAAAAGAAGGCGTAGCATCAATTCCGATATCTTTGCCAAATTTTTCTAATTCTAACACTCTTTGATTATATTTATGCTCGTTAATACATGAATTAAATTTGCCAATTTCTAAATCCACAGTAGTAGCAAATTTATTTAAAGAATCAGCAGTAATCCAACCTGTTCTTTCTCCTCCCCAATTAGCATACAATTCGTCATGATATTGCCAATATTTTCCCTGGTCTTCGGCACAATATGCAGCCTCGGCAGCAAATACTGAGTCAGGACCGTTTAACGGAAAATCCTTGAAAACAAAATTTGCCCTTCCAGAGTTGACGTATTCGTCTAAAATTGTATTAAAACTTGATGTGTGGAATCTATAGCAATATGTACATTGATAGTCCCCCCACTCTAATATTGAAATTGGAGATGATGGACTTCCAAGCATCGGAGAGCCATTTTCTAAAAGATTTTTTTTGGTCAAAAGGACTTCGTTTTTATCGTTTCCTAGAGAAGATAGAAACAAAGCCATAGCAATCCCGATAATAATTGGAATGATTAGATAGTAATAGCGATTCATTACTGTACTGCTGTACAATAAGTAAATAATTGATTGTATCGTACGGTTCAAAGTTTTTATGGATATGCTAGATCGCTTAAAATAAAATTAACAAAAATTGTAAATCTAATAATTTTGTGTCCAAGAATTTAAATACACCGCAGGAAGTGAAATAAAAGATGTCAACATCTAGGGGCTTAACAATTACAAAGTCAGAAGTTCCAATTTCAGCAATTTTGATACTTGCTATAATTTTTGGTTTGGGATATTTTGTGGTTGGTGTTGACCAGGGACATCTTTTCAGCATAGTTATGGGCGATAAGGCATTTGATGCAATGTACTTTCATGAGCTTTTTCATGATATGAGACATGCAGCCGGATTTCCATGTCATTAGAGATTAACTAGGGTATGCGAACAGTACTTTTTATTACCATAGTTCTGCTTTCTGGATGCTTTGCAGGTACAATTCACGGACTAGCAAATCTTACACTAGTTGAACCATATCTTGATAAGGCGATAGGAATTGAGAATCAGAATCTTTTTGCATCTGGTGAAGCAAAAGATACACCAGACTTTTGGGTAGAATACGACTCGTATAGATTTTGGCAAAAAGGAGGTCAGGTGTTAGCTGGCACAATACTAGGAACATCGATTGGTGCATTATTTGGCATAGTTTTTGCATATTCTAGAAATGCTTTACCAGGTTCTAATAATGTGAAAAAAGCCCTTGTTTTAGCGGGACTTATGTGGCTTACCTTGTATGTTATTCCATTTTTGAAATATCCAGCTAATCCTCCAACGGTGGGGGATCCTGAGACGATAGTTCTTCGGGAGGTATTGTATATTGCATTTATTGCAATTTCTGGATTGGGGGCAATTGGATTTTATCAATTATACAAACGATTACAAAAACACAAAAAGTATGTCGTATTCATAGGATATGCAGCTTTCATTAGTGTAGTATTTGCTGTTATGCCTTCCAATCCAGATGCAGTAACTGCTCCAATGGACTTGGTAAATGGATTTAGGACAATGTCATTTATTGCAGTTTCAATATTTTGGATTTCAGTTGGATTCATACTGGGTATATTCTGGCAAAAATTCAGACCAGAAAAACTAGTTCAATCAAAAATTCACTAGATAATTCTCATAATCTAGAACGAGAACGCATTTCGTTTAAATAACTCTTCATTTATTAGTTGACGTTTGCAGCGAAAATTGACATTACCACAATTAAAAAAATATGATATCACACAAAAAGTAATTGAAGCACTAGCTGATGCCGAATCTAGAACTATATTATTCTCTTTAATTAAGAAAGGAAAAACCGCTTCTGAAATTGCAGATAAATGTAAAATTCCATTAAGTTCTGTTTATAAAAAATTATCAGAACTAGAAGATTTAACACTAGTTGAGATTGAAAAGTGGCTGATTTCCGACAAAGGACGAAAATTTAAAATTTACAGAAGTAGAATTAGTAAAGCAGATATCAGCATAAAAAAATCTGAACCATCAGTAATTCTGGTTCCAAATTAAAGGAGAGCAAAAAATTGTCAAAGCCAAACATGATTCAACAACTAGATGAATATGATGTA
>DATBIP010000091.1:0-2549 GCA_036556885.1 Nitrosopumilaceae archaeon | reverse complement strand
CATGTCAGGTAAAATGATTCCATCTATTCCAACACTTTTTGCTTTTTTCATAAATTTGTCAAATCCCTTTCTATACAATATGTTGGTATAAGTCATCAAAACTAATGGTACATTAGTTTCAATTCGTATTTTTTTTACTATTTTAAAAAATCTCTCAAGATTGGTTCCTTGATTTAATGAAACGGTACTCGCATTTTGAATTACAGGCCCATCCGCAATAGGATCTGAAAAAGGAAAACCAAGCTCAATAATATCTGCGCCGCCTTTTACCAGTCCCCTTACTGTAGATATCGTGGTTTTTTCATTTGGGTATCCAACCATAATGTATGCAATTAAGGCCTTTTCCTTTTTCCTCTTTAGTTCAGAAAATTTATTTTCAATTCTTGACATGTTTTTTCATGTATGCCTCAACAACTTCGACGTCCTTGTCTCCTCTGCCTGATAGTGTAACTACTATTGATTCAGATTTTGGTCTCTTTTTTGCAAGTTTAATCACATCTGCTATGGCATGTGCAGACTCTAAAGCAGGAATAATTCCTTCACTTCGAGTCAATAGTAAGAATGCATCAATGACCTCTTTGTCTGTAGCACTATGGTATTTTACCCTGCCAGTATCTTTGAGATAGGCATGCTCAGGTCCCACCCCAGGATAGTCCAAGCCTGCTGAGATGCTATGTGTTTCGCGAACTTGCCCTTCTTTGTCCTGTAACAGATAGGTCATCATCCCATGTAGCACCCCTTTTGAGCCTCCGATAAGTGTAGCCGAGTGCTTGTTACTTTTTAGTCCAAGACCGGCTGCTTCTACTCCAACAATCTCAGTATCGCTATCAAGTAATGGATAAAATGTTCCTATAGCATTGGATCCTCCACCAACACAAGCTACAACTGCGTCAGGAGTTTTGTTATTGATTTCTCTCATCTGTTTTTTTATTTCTTCGCCAATAACTGATTGAAAATCACGTACCATGACAGGATAGGGGTGTGGTCCTACTGCAGACCCCAATAGATAGTATGTAGTGTCTACATTTGTAATCCAATCTCGAATAGCTTCATTAATTGCGTCTTTGAGTGTTTGAGAGCCAGATTTTACAGGATGAACTTGTGTTCCTAAAAGATTCATTCTAAAGACATTTAGTTTTTGACGAATTGTATCCTTATATCCCATGTATACTTCGGAGTGAATTCCAAGACATGCACATGCCATTGCAGTAGCAACTCCATGTTGTCCTGCTCCAGTCTCTGCAATAATGCGCTTTTTTTTCATTTTTTTTGCAAGAAGTGCTTGTCCAAGTGTATTGTTTATTTTATGAGCTCCGCCGTGAAGCAAATCTTCTCTTTTAAGATAAATTTTTGCGCCACCAATTTTTTCTGTAAGATTTTTTGCAAAATAAAGCGGAGTAGGTCTTCCTGCATAATATTTTAGGTAATAATCAAGTTCTTTTTTGAAGCTTTTATCATCTTTGAATCGAAGGTAGTTCTCCTCAAGCTCCTCAATTGCTGGAACAAGGGTTTCTGGAATGTATCGTCCTCCAAACTCGCCAAATCTACCATGTTTAGGAAGTATGTTTTTCATATTGCGTTCACCAATTTGCTCACACTATCTTCGATATTATCGCTTTTCATTATACTAGAGCCAACAAGAAAGGCATTTGCACCACAATTATACAGAAAACGAATATCATCAGGGGTCTCAATTCCGCTTTCAGAAATCACTATTCTTGATTTATCAAAATTCTTCAAGATTTTCTTTGTATTGTTAATATTCAGTTCTAGAGTATCTAAATTCCTATTGTTTATTCCTAAAATATCGGCCTTTGTTTTAAGTGAATTTTCAAATTCTGTCATTGTGTGAGATTCTAACAGTATTTTGAGGCTGTTTTTATGTCCATACTCTATTAATTCATCAATTCCACGAACATATCCTTGATCAAACAAGGATTGTATTAACAAAATATAGTCTGCCCCGATTTTTTTTGCCGCATCAATCTGAATTTTATCAATTATGATATCTTTCATTAACAACGGGACATCCACCTCCCTTCTTATTTTAATAAAAAATTCTGGAGAACCAGAAAATAAATGGGGCTGGGTTAGTATTGATATTGCTTTTGCTCCCCCGTTTATCATTGATTTTGCAATTTTTACTGGGTCGGAAACTTTTTTGATTTTTCCTAAAGAAGGAGAAGAGAATTTTATCTCTGTAATGAGTGTAGCGTGTTTATTTTCTTTAATTATTTTTATAAAATCTTGATTTGATTGAGACAAGTTTTCTTGAATGTCATATACACCATCATCTATTGCAGACCTTGAATTTTCAAATAACTTTCTAAGAATTCCATCCATATCATTCAAATCTCTCTAGCTTTTTTACGTCTCCACAATATCGAATAAAATCTCCAAAAAGACTATACGATACTCCACTCTTAATTGTATCAAGTGCAATTTCAATTCCCTCTTCAAAACTATTGGCAAGGTTTGCAACTACAAGACCGCCAGCAGCATTTAATGCAGTAATTTCTATCATTGCCTTATTTGCAGTATTATTTAGA
>DATBIP010000090.1:0-5888 GCA_036556885.1 Nitrosopumilaceae archaeon | reverse complement strand
TGTTCACCTAATTGGAATTGGACACCAATCGCAAAACTCTACATTTCAAGCTGTCAATGTGGAGCTTACAAAAAAAATAATTCAGCTTTGCCACAAGTCAAAAATAAAAAAAATCATCTACATTAGTGGACTAGGAGCATCAAAAAACTCTGCTTCTGCATATTTTATCTCAAAATTCAAAGCAGAACAAGCGATTATGCACTCAGGGCTAGACTATACCATATTTCGTGCATCATACATCATAGGAAAAGATGATCATCTAACAAAAAATCTAAAAGCCCAGATGAAAACCAAACAAATAACAATTCCTGGTTCAGGAAAATATCATCTGCAACCAATTTTTATTGATGATGTTGGTGAGGTCATTTACAGTGCAATTATCTCAAAAAAATTTTCAAACAAAATAATTGAACTGGTCGGACCAGAGACTGTAACTTTTCAAAATTATGTTCGTATATTCAAAGGAAAATCACCAGTCAAAATAAAGCACATCAATCTAGAGAGTGCATATTATGATGCGTTGCACAATACAAAAAGCAGGTACAGATTGGATGATCTTAATATTATGATTGGAGATTTTACAGGAAATCACGCAAGATTAAAAAAATTATGTGGATTAGAATTTAAGAAATTCAGAGAGGTCTTAAAGTCCTGCAGCCTGTCGCAGTAAACTTGCTTTATCCGTTTTTTCCCACTTGAATTCAGGCTCGTTTCTTCCAAAATGCCCATATGATGCTGTCTTTCGATAGATTGGTTTTTTCAAATCTAATTGAGAAATTATAGCTGATGGTCTCATGTCAAAGTTTTTCCTAACAAGACTTTCAATATCTTCGTCAGGAATCTTTCCGGTATCAAATGTATTTATCATAAGGGATACTGGATTTGCTACGCCTATCGCATATGCAACCTGAACCTCACATCTTTCTGCCAAGCCAGCAGCAACAATATTTTTGGCAATGTACCGACACATGTAACATGCAGATCTGTCTACCTTTGATGGATCTTTGCCAGAAAACGCGCCTCCACCGTGTCTTCCTTGTCCGCCATATGTGTCAACAATTATTTTTCTACCAGTGAGGCCAGAGTCCCCGTGTGGTCCTCCAATCTCAAATTTTCCTGTAGGATTTACGAAAATTTTTATTTTATCATTCCATAAACTTCCACAAACTGGTTTGATAACCTTCTCTATCATGGCATTTTTTATCTCAGAATTTGAAACCTCTGGCGAATGTTGTGTCGATACTACTATAGTATCAATTTTTTTTGGTTTACCATCTTCGTACTGAACAGAAACTTGGGACTTACCGTCAGGTCTAACCCATGGTAATTCTTTTGATTTTCTAACCTCTGATAGTTTTTTAGTTAACTTATGAGCAAGAATAATTGGCATTGGCATAAGTTCTTCAGTTTCATTTGTAGCATAACCAAACATCAAACCTTGGTCTCCTGCTCCTTGGTCTCTATCTTCCGTTGCGGTGACTCCCTGACTAATATCTGGACTTTGGGCATGCAATCTTAACATAACTTCACATGTATTTGCATCAAATTCCAGTTCTGGTTTATCATAGCCAATTTCTCGGATTACTTTTCTAACTAGTTCCTCTTGTGCTTTTTTATCAAATTTTGCCTTTGATGTCACCTCTCCTGCAACAGCAACAAAACCAGTAGTTGCCATCGTTTCTACCGCAACTCTGGAATCAGGGTCTTGTTTGAGATATTCATCTAAAAATGCATCAGAAATCTGATCACAAACTTTGTCTGGATGTCCTTCTGTCACAGATTCTGAAGTAAAAAGAAAACTTCTTACCACTTTAATCACATACTGACTAAAACTCGTTCTCTAATTTTATAAATAATACGTTATTTCCTCTCACAATAACTCTACCATAATTTGCAATGACTTTGTCTTCTTTTAGCTCTTCAGCATCTGTCATTATCAAATTCATGTATGAATCAACATTATCCATTTTTCCTTTATACTCTACTTCATTCTTTAGTCTAACTGTGACATTTTTCTTAGTATTTTTTTGGAGAGTTGTAAGTGGTCTTTTTGCGCTTGCCTGTGACAACGGTTGTTCAATTTGCATTCGTTTTTATCCAGCATAAAAGCCTTGCCCACATCATTTAATCAATGAATTGCTTTAATTTTTACATTCTTTACAATCTACATATGATTAGTACTGGACTCAAAAAATTAGATCAATATCTTGGCGGTGGCATTAAAAGCGGAATTATTACTGATATTTTTGGAGCTACTGGTACTGGAAAGACTCTGCTGGCTCTGCAAATTTCGCTTAATTCTCTACTACAAGGCGGTCAAGTACTTTTTCAGGATACAACAGGACAGTTCAGACCTGAGAGAATGTTTGATTTGATACAAACTTACAATTTAGAACCTAATCTACTTGAAAATTTAAAAGTTGGAAGAATCATAAATACCAGCGAACAGATTCAATATCTATCAAAAATTAAAGAAAATTCATTTTCTTTAGTTATAATAGATAATGTCACCGATTTATTCTCGTTTGAATTTCCTAAAGAAGAACAAATCTTGGAAAGAAATACTACCTTTATTCAATATATGCATGACTTATCTTCAATTACCATTGAAAAAAATTTACCAATAGTTATCACAAACATGATTAGAAAAATTGATGATCTTGAAAAAGAAAACATGGAAAAATCAATTAATTTGTTTACACATATTAAAATAAAATTATTAAAAAAAGGAACTAAATATTTTGGTGAAATACTTCCTTCCTTTATCCAAAAAAAGGAATTTGAATATCAAATAACTAAAAAAGGTTTGATAGAATCATCTTAAGAAGCTATTTAACCATGAATTCAAGAGATACAACATGGCAGGAATTTTTGATTCTATTCCTATAATTACAGTTATTCTTTTTGCAATTGGGCTTGTTGGCGTAATGGTGTATGAGCGAGCTAGAACAAAACAGAGCAACGAAACTGCCACTTGATCCAAATCTAACTTCCAAGTTTCAAAAGCTTGGATTCAAACAGCTTACAGAAATTCAGAAAAAAGCGATCCCAATTATTTTTCAAAAAAAAGATGTTCTAGTAATTGCACCAACTGGTTCTGGAAAAACCGAATGCTCAGTAATACCAATATTTTCTCATATCAAGCACTCAAAAAAATTGGGAAAGATTAAAGCAATTTACATAACTCCTCTTAGAGCACTCAATAGAGATGTTTTTAGAAGAATTATTAGTTATGCTCAAAATGATGGTCTATCAATAGAGATAAGACATGGTGATACTTCACAATCAGCTCGGCGAAAAATTTCCAATTCACCTCCAGACATATTAATCACAACTCCTGAAACTCTTGTCATTTTATTGACTCAAAAAAAAATATTAGATGCACTTTCTGAATTGGATTGGATTGTCATTGATGAGGTACATGAATTACTTGGTAATGAACGTGGTGCACAACTTTCACTCAGTCTTGAAAGACTGCAACTAAATTCAAATTCAGAAATCACAAGGATAGGATTATCAGCTACTATTGGAAATCCTGAAGAGGCTTGTAAATTTGTGGTTGGTACAAAGAGAAAATTGAAGATTATCCAGGATACATCAATTCGCAAATATGATGTTGAAGTGAAATATCTTGAAGGCACAATTTCTGATGTAGCTGAATACATTATTGAATATGTAACAAAACTGAATCTCCATTCCCCCATCCTACTTTTTACTAATACAAGGGGAGAATCAGAATTTTTGGCATCAATACTCAAAGAGAAATCTACAATGAATATTGAGTTACATCATGGTTCACTTTCTAGCCAAGTACGAGAGGAAACTGAGAGTTCTTTAAGAGAAGGCAAAGAAGGAATTGTTGTTTGTACTTCATCACTTGAACTCGGATTGGATATCGGTTCAATAGAATTAGTTATTCACTATGGTTCACCAAGACAGGTTTCAAAATTAATCCAAAGGATTGGAAGAAGTAAGCATAGCAAAGGTTCATCGGCAAAAGGATTGATTATAACCAACAGTGTTGATGATGAGTATGAAGCAAATGCTCTTCTCGAGCGAATTAGAGAGGGTTCAATAGAAGAACAAAAAATTCATGATGGTTCACTAGATGTTCTTGCTCATCACTTAGTTGGAATTACTATTCAGTTAGGGCAAGTAACAACAGAATTAGCTTATGAAACTTTCAAAAAAGCTTACCCATTTAGAATGTTATCATTAGATGACTTTTACAATGTAATAGAACTACTTGATTCGAACTATCTTCTATTATTTGATCGAGAAAAAATGATTCTCAAAAAAAGAGGACGTACATATCGATATTATTTTGAAAATCTTTCAACAATTCCAGATATTTTGAAATTCAAAGTGTTTGATACTGTTAGCAAAAAAATTATAGGAACTCTGGACCAAAGATTCGTAGGAGATTTTGGTGATCCTGGAAATGTTTTTGTTCTCAGAGGATTACAATGGCGAATTCTAAACGTAGACGAAAAATCACTTAAAGTAAATGTTGAACCATTTCGTGCTGGTGGAATAACTGTTCCATATTGGGAGGGAGAAAATATTCCAGTTGATTATAAAACAGCACATAAGGTAGGAGGATTTAGAACTAAAGTAAAAGCTGGCACAATTTCATTATTGAATAATGCTCTATTGAACCTCAAGCTTGATACAATACCAGATGAAAGAACGATTGTTGCTGAATCTCTTCGAAGTCAAGGCATTGTAGTTTTACATGCATGTTTTGGCTCAAAAATAAATGCTACATTATCTACATTACTCTCTTCAATGTTATCCTCACGATTAGGATTTGTAGTAGAGTCACGTTCAGATGCCTACCGTATTGTCTTATCATCCAAAGCAAGAATTTCTCCAAAACAACTAAGTGATGTTTTACATGACCAGTATGACCTATTGAGTGTAATTACCGCATCACTTACGGGAACTCATAATGTTAACTGGAAAACATGGTGCGTGGCAAAAAAATTTGGCGTGGTAGGAAGAGGAGCAATTTATGAACGAAAATCAGCCAGATTTCTTTACGAAAAATACTCTCAAAGCCCACTTGTCAAAGAAGCACTTCGTGAGTTATTCCACGATAAATATGATCTAAAAAATACTGAAAAAATCTTACATAAATTACAAAGCCAAGAAATCCAAATAAAATGGAATGATGTTACTCAATTTTCAAAATTAGCAGAACCCATATTGGATCATACAACAAAATACTATTCTTCGCCTTCAAACATAGATAAAGGAATATTAGATTTAGTAAAAACACGACTATTAAAAACAAAACATCGCCTGGTTTGTGTTAGATGTGGGAAATGGGAAAGAGTATTTCAAACAAATGAGATTAAAGAGAGTCTAATATGCCCATATTGCAAAGGTAGACAAATTACTGCTACCTTTTATTCTGACTATGATTTACAAAAAATTATCCAAAAAAAGTATAATGGGAAAAAAATTTCTACAGAAGAGGATCATAAATTAAAACGTGCTTGGAAAGTATCCTCATTAATAGAGAATTTTGGAAATACAGCAATTCTTGTGTTATCAGGTTTTGGTGTTGGTGCTGACACTGCTGCACGCATTTTAAGAAATATGGTTGATGATGAGATTCTTTACAAGCAAATATACGAAGCAGAAAGGCAATACGTAATGACTAGAGGTTTCTGGGATTCTTAATTTTTCTTCTTAACACTTGAAAATGGTGTTAAAAATAATTCTATTTTATTTTCTAGGCCTGCTTTTGCTGTTAATCCAGTTACCGACACAATTTCTCCTAAAGAAAACTTATCTAGCATTCTTGACTGTTCTCTCCACCCTTTTATTGATACAGCACCAGTATCATCCTCAACATACACTTCTGCTAGTGATATAGACTC
>DATBIP010000089.1:0-6598 GCA_036556885.1 Nitrosopumilaceae archaeon | reverse complement strand
ATTTGCAATTACAATTGTAAAAGGTACATTTTTGTCGCCTGGATTAACTTCAATCTTTTCTTTATCAGTACCAAAATATGCGTCAAGGAACTTAACATCACCAAATTTCCTTTCAAATGGTGAATCACCAGAACTTACCTGAGCTAAAGCACTTTCAGCTACAGTAGAACCCATTAAAATGGTTCCAAGGATTACGAGGATGATAATTTCTAACCTCATGCCGTAATCTCCAACCTAGGAGATTCTTCTCCTTCAAATGATCGTCCATCTTTGATTGTAATTACCCGATCGACATCCCCAAATTGATGTCGGTCATGAGTTACAACAATGAAAGTTTGTCCAAATTTTTTACACATTAATTTCATCAGTTGAACAATGTTTATTGCAGAAATAGAATCTAAATTACCTGTGGGTTCATCGGCAAGAACAATTGTTGGGTGATTCACCAGTCCTCTCGCAATTGCTACACGTTGAGCTTGTCCACCAGATATTTTATTTGCACGTTTTTGCAATTGATCTTCTAAGCCAACTAGCTTTAGCAGTTCAATAGCGTCATGTTTAGCAGAATCATTAGTTCCTTGAATTTGTCTTGGTAACATTACATTTTCAAGAACTGTTAGATCAGGTAAAAGATTTGAAAATTGAAAAATAAACCCTAACTTTTTATTCCTAAATGAAGAGATTTTACTATCATTAAGCTTAGTAGTTTCAATTCCATCGATTAGTATCTTTCCGCTTGATGGTTTATCTAATAATCCAATCATATTCAATAAAGTAGATTTACCAGAACCAGAACTTCCTACAATTAAAAGAAATTCCCCTTTGTTAACGGTAATAGAAATATCTTTTAAGGCTTGGACTTCGGTATCACCTTTGCCATAATACTTGTTAAGGTTATACATTTCAAGAACTTTATCAGACAGTCCTCATCGCCTCCACAGGCAGCAATTTTGTTGCACGATAAGATGGATATAGTGAAGCAACTATAGCAAGACCAAATGATGTTAGAGCTGTTTGAATAACCTTATCCCATTGGATAGTCACTTCTAAAGGAAGACTGTTATTAAACGACATTTTTGTTTCTTTTGCATAAATTGTATAACCTAATCCTGCAGCTGTTCCCACAGTGGCACCAATTGCACCAATTATAATTCCTTGAAATAAGAAAATTATCAGAATATCTTTTCTTTTAGCCCCTATGGCACGCATTACACCAATTTCCCTTGTCTTGCCATTAACTAGCATCATTTGTATGGTAACAATTGCAAATGCTGATGACATCATTCCAAAGTATCCTATCATATTTATCATAGCAATCCCAGACCTAAAGCCTGCCAGCTGTTGCTCAGCGACTTCTTCTAGTGTTTCAGCTTTAAAATCGTCATTTGGAAATGCTTGTAAAAATAAGTTTTTAAGTTCTGTGGATTTTGATGGATCATTTAGTTTGACCATTATTGATCCAGTAAAACCGTCTCTATTCATCATATCACGCAATGTATCAATGTGGATAACTGCACTGTAATCAAATCCATTACCTCCTGGAGAATTTGCAATTCCTGTAACGATAAATCTTCTTAATTGATCTTGACCGTACCTATCAACAATCTTTAGTTTTACATCATCTCCTACTTGAGCCCCTCCTAAATCTCGTGCAACATTAGAACCTAAAACAATGGAATTTCTTGCAAAAACATATTGTCCCTCAGTGACAGTTGTATGGGCAGTTGATGCTCTGATATCTCTTAAAGGATCAACACCCACAATGGGTATTCTAGTTTCTTCAACTCTTGTACCAAATTTAGTGATATTAATTGCTGCTGACGAATCAAGCCGCGGAGTTGCAGCATAAACATACGGAATTCTTTCAAACCATTTTACCAATGCGCTATCTGATGTGTCTATGTAATCTTCTTCATCTGTAACTTGTAAATTACCAAACCTGTAATCTGTTAGATCACGAACAATTGCATCAAATAATCCTTGAAAAATTACAAAGTTTACGTGAATTACTAAAATTCCTATTGTAACAGCAAGAACTGCACCTATTAGACTGCCTTTTTTATTAAACAGCATTCTTTTTGCTAATTGTAACCTGTATTCCACAGTATCTATAAAAATCGTCTAATATTTAATGTATTGTAGCTATAATACTAATATAATAGACATTTTTATTAATAATAGGTATATAATTTATGTTTAATGAGGTATAATGAGATAAATTGGACAAAATAGATATGAAAATTTTGAGTCTACTTTTAGATAATTGTAGAGAATCGGATAGGCAAATTGGAAAAAAAATTGGAATTTCTGGCGGTGCAGTAAAATCAAGAATTCAGAAAATGGTTAAAAATGGAATAATTGAAAAATTTTCTTTAAAAATAGAACCTCCTGCATTAGGATTTAATTTATTTTATATCGTGGTTTCAGGACAAAACCAAGAATCTATTTTACAACAAGTTAATTTGATTGGCAAACCATTTCTCGTTGTACCATGTGTTGGTGGAATCACTGTATGTGGAATTGTAGTTTCTGAAAATGTTGAACAAAAAATAGCACTAACGAAGAGTTTGATGAAAGATATCAGAGTTCTTAGTATTTTTCAAGCAGAAAATCCAGGAATACCATCAAATTTGACTAAAACAGATCTTGAGATAATTGATAAGCTAATAAAAGATCCTCGTTCAAAAATAGAGGATGTTGCAAAGCTAACAAAACTTTCAAGTAAAACAATTACTAGATCTTTAGAAAAATTTCAAAGAGATGATACTATATTATTTACTTTAATTTATAATCCTATCAAGCTGAAAGGATACATTCCATATGCCATATTAGTTGAAATAAAAAATGATTTTAAAAGTACATTAAATCATTTAAATAGAAAATTTTCTGATTCGTTTTTACAAAAACCATTTGTTGCAAAAAATCAAATTGTATTGTTTATGTATAGTGATGACATTTTTAAATTAGATTTGCTTACACAACAAGTAAGAGAAATAGATGGAGTTGCCACAGCAGATCTTTTTATACCAAAAAAAATTAACTTACCTATAAATTGGATTATTGATACAATAAAATCATCAAAGATTTCAAAGAAGCTTCATTTACTCTATCAAACACATTAATTAGTATGAATAGATAACAAGAACTGTTACTTGAAGAAAAAAAAGATCTATGATGGAAAGATTTTAGGATTAAATCTTTATGAGCTTACAATAAGAGGAAGACAAGTTAAACGAGAAATAATTGAGCATAGAGGAGCAGCTGCTATGCTTGCAATTGATAAAGATAACAAAGTAATTTTAGTAAAACAACATCGTTTTCCACATGGTAATGTTCTTGAGATTCCAGCTGGAACACTAGAAAAGGGTGAAAATCCAAAAAAATGTGCTTTTCGTGAATTTCAAGAAGAAACTGGATATAAAGCAAAGACAATGACGGCCTTGATTACATATTATCCATCAATTGGCTATAATACTGAAGCAATTCATTGCTTTTTAGCATCTGGGATATCTAAATCAGGGCATTTGAAATTAGATGCTGATGAGATAATAGCAGTAACGAAAATTGATTTAAAAAAGCTCATTAAAATGATATTATCAGGTAAGATTATAGATTCAAAAACAATTTGTGCCGTCTTAACATATGCAGCAAAAAAACAATTATTGTAATATTTTTTGATTATAAATTGGTTTGATAAGATCAAGAATATCTGCCCAAGATTTTGCTATTCTTTCAAACATGTATACAATATCTAAAAAATCTATTGGAATTTGTTTTTTATGTTCTAATGAGGATCTAAGCTCAGAAATTTTCTTAAGATAATCTTTGTATAGATTTATTGCATCAATTGCAAGCAATCTATCATTTGTAATAAATGCATCAATAGATTTTTTGTATATATCTTCGGTATTTTTTGTAATAGTATAAATTTTTTTTAGATCATTTTTTGATACTGATGTATGACTAAGAAGAGTTGCCAGCTCAACTATAGTGTCTCCGGCAATTTCTAAGAGATTTGCAGCTATTCTATAATCAAGAACATCAATATTTTCCATATTAAAAACACTTGCAAGTCTCCTGTCAACCATAGTACTTCGGATTAATCTAACTAACAAGAAATACTGTCTATTAATTTCATCATCTCTGTTTGGCATTGTCTGAAGATTTGTTTTATCATCTAATACAAGCCCGTCTAATGTTTCGTTAAACATACCAATTGCAATGGTACTCATTCGTTTCAAAATTTTTTTTGGATCTAATGTAGTTGCATCAAGTAAAAATTGGATATTAATGTTAGATGATTCTTCTTCAACGATCTCTACTCCAACTAATCTTCGCATTGATTCACGAATTTTTTCACGATCTTCTATTGGAATAGTTGGTTTTCCTTTAATTCTAATAATATCATATCCAAGCAAGTAAGCACCAGTAATATTTGCAACAATGTTTTCTTCCTTTGGAAGTGGATAAGAAATCACAACTTCTTTTGATGGCTTACTCTCTTTGTTAGCAGATATGGATAGGCTAT
Source organism: Nitrosopumilaceae archaeon (assembly GCA_036556885.1). GTDB lineage: Archaea > Thermoproteota > Nitrososphaeria > Nitrososphaerales > Nitrosopumilaceae > CSP1-1. Next base: position 2,070 of record DATBIP010000089.1, on the reverse strand, counting down.
TTTGGCCTGTTTCAATCTCTACCTCAGAACTTTTACCAAGATTGTTAGAGTCAATCCATTCCTTAGGAAGTGATACTAGAATACTACTTCCAATCTTTTGTAGGCGTCGAATGAATTTAGTCAATTTATACTAGTTTAATTAATTTAAGCCATATTCTTATATTTTCTCATAAATTTAAATTCAAAACAGCATGAAAGGGGTCGCTTTTTGTCCAGCTCACATAACTGGTTTTTTTAAGGCAGAGCTTGACAATACAAAAAAAATTGATGAACTAGGTTCTCAAGGAGCGGGTTTTTCTATTCAAAAAGGTGTAAAAACTATAGTTAAGGTTAGAAAAAAATCTGAATATGATATTTCTAATTTTCATCTAAACATTAAAGGTTATCAAACAGATAACACGCAGGTTTCTGAATATATTATTCAAAAATTTCTTAACTTAATAGAGGAAAAAATTTTTGTTGATATTGATCATGAAATCAATGTTCCTGTAGGGTATGGTTTAGGTTGCAGTGCTGCAGTTGCATTATCACTTGGATTAGCATTGAACCAAGCACTCAAAATGAATCTTACAAAAGAAGAAGTAGGAAGTATTGCACATGAAGCTGAGATAAAGTGTCAAACAGGACTTGGAGATGTTTTAGCTTCATACCATGGCGGTTTTGAAATTAGAGTAAAGAGTGGAGCACCAGGAAGAGGAATAGTTAAAAAAATAAAAACTGGATCAGTTTCAGTAATCATTATTTGCTTTTCACCAATCTCTACAAAGAAATTTCTTCGTGAAAGATTATCTTCAATTAATGGGTTAGGTGGAAGAATGGTTACTAAGCTTGAAAAATCGAATAACATTATAGAATTTCAAGATATGTCTCTAGAATTTGCAAAATATGTTAATATTATTACTCCAAAAATGTATTCCGTGATTAGAGATTTAAATGATAATGGAATCAAATGTGGCGTTGCTTTGTTTGGTGAAACAATTTTTTCAATTGTACCACTTGGTCTTGAAAAAAAAGTCTTTGATATATTAGATAAATATAGAGACGGTATCATTATTCAATCTAAAATTGATAATCTTGGTGCAAGATTAGCTCTTCAATAAATTTTTTGTGAGTTATATTATGTCATTAATTCCTAAAAGTCATCCACGTGCAAAATCGCTTTTAATTAGAGAGAAACTTGTTCATGGGTTTGATCAAGGTTTAGTTGCTAAAGAAGGTCTAATGGCACATGGTAGAGGAGAAGCTTTTGATTATCTACTTGGAGAAAAAACATCAAGAAATGCAAAAAATGCAATTAAAGCTGCTGCGTCAGCTCTTCTACGTGCTTCTTATCCAGTAATTTCAGTTAATGGCAACATAGCTGCATTATGTCCAATGGAGATTGTCAAGTTAGCAAAAATAATTGATGCTAAAATTGAAGTAAATATATTTTATTCCGATAAAAAAAGAAAACAAAATATCGCAAAAATTTTAAAAAAATATGGTGCAAGAGAGGTTTTAGGATTAGATCCAAGATATTCAAGACATATTCCTAGACTTGAAAGCTCTAGAAGAATTGTTGATGAGAATGGAATTTACAAAGCTGATGTTGTACTTGTTCCTCTTGAAGATGGAGATCGTACACTAGCTCTAAAAAAAAGCGGAAAAAAAGTAATCACGTTTGATCTTAATCCACTTTCAAGAACTGCAGTTACTGCAGATATTACAATTGTTGATAACGTAATCCGTGGGATAAATCAACTGATTAAAGAATGTAAAACTCAATCAGGAAAAAACTATACAAGCAAAAAAATTATTAGATTCAACAATAAAAAAAATCTAGCTACTACAGTTCTGGAAATAAAAAAACATCTGCTACGGAGATCTCCTAATGCATAAAACTCCAAGAGACATTATAGCAAAAAAAATTGCTGGACAGAAAATTTCTGTTATTACTGCATATGATTATTCTCTAGCATCACTATGTGACAGAGCAGGAGTAGATGTTCTTCTTGTTGGAGACAGTGTAGGAATGGTCATGTTAGGGTATGAAAACACAATTCCAGTAACTATGGAGCAAATGGAGTTATT
>DATBIP010000088.1:0-15404 GCA_036556885.1 Nitrosopumilaceae archaeon | reverse complement strand
AAAAACTTTTAATCCCATTTTTGAAATTTTTGTAGCCTCGAATACTTTTCTTGTCATGCCTCCAGTTACATCCATAGAATCTTTTTTGATAGAAATTTTTTCATTTTTAAACTCATTAATTAATTTCTTAGATTTCAAATTTGAATATAAGCCATCTTCATTCAAAATAAAAATTGATAATCTTGGTCTTAATACTCTAGCAAGTATTGACATAATTTGATCTCCTGATAATATGTAGGATTTTTTATTTGCATACCATAATGCATCGCCAAATGTAATCGGAATCAAGTCTGAGTTTGCAATTTTTTTAATCTCGTAAATTTTTTTAACAATTGGTTTGGTTCCTAACATAAAATTTGATGGTGGAAGACAATAAGGATTTAATTTATTTTTCAAAAAAGAGTCAAGAATGATTTTGTTTAATTCAATCATAGAGTTTTTGACTATTGAAACTCCTCTAATGTTGTAGTTAGCAGGTTTTGTATGCATATCATATTTGACTGACCAATAATGACCATAAGAGCCACCACCATGAACCAGAACCATATCTTCCTTTACTTTTCTTAAACTGTGAACAATTGCATCAATAGTTTTTTTTCTAGGAGTCAAGGGTTTCTTTTTATTAGTAATTATCGAACCTCCAAGTTTGACTAAGAGCATACGCTAACTTTCTTAGAGCGGGAGTTAAAAAGTATCCAGTCCTTTTGAATCAATTTGGACTGAAAAACATTCGTGATTTTTGCTTTGTAGATTTTGTAAAGTATTTTCTAAGTTTGATTCATCAACAAGTGCTATAATACAACCCCCGTCTCCAGCACCTGTAATTTTAGAACCAAATGAAGTTTTATTCGCTTCTTCCAACAATTTATACAGAATTTCATTTGATACGCCAATCTGGTCAAGAAATTTTTGATTTTGAATCATGGCCTGTCCTAGCAACTTCATATCATGCGATTTTAATGCTATCTTCACTTCTTCAATTAATCTACTTTCTTTTTCACACAATTCAGAAAATTTTTTTTCGTTTTGTTCTTTGAATTCTTTAACTTTCGATACAACCCGTTTAGTAGAATGAGGTATCTTTGAATTTGCAATTACAAAGCAAAGCTCAGATATGGTATTGATTTTTTTAAACCCTCTTTTTTTGTCATATTCCATTATACCACCATATGTACACACAGTACAATCCGCTCCTGATGTATCCTTGAAAATAGTTTTTTCAGCTTCAATTGCTAAATTGAGAATTTCATCTTTTGAATATTTTGTAAAAAGTCCTGATATAGAACCTGCAGCAGCCACACAACATGCTGAGGAAGAACCTAAACCTACTCCAGACGGAATATCTGAATCAATTGTAATTTCAATTCCTCCTGAGTGCTTAAAAATATCTATCATTTTTTTTGAAATGTATATGAAAGGTAGAAGAGGAGATTTAATTTCTGTAATGGGTTTTGAAACCGGTAAAGTTATTTCACCTAGATTTGATTTTACAGATATTATTGGTTCATCAGTTTTAATCGAAGTAACGGTAACCTTCTTTTTAATAGCGCAAAGGATGGCTTTAATTCCATAAACCACAAAATGTTCTCCAAATAAAATTACCTTTGCAGGTGCGGAAGCTATAGATTTCAAGTGAATATTATTGAGCCGTAGCCTACTACTGAACTCTTATCTCCAGTTATGTCTCCACTAGTTGCATATTTTAGTAATTTACCTCTAGTGGCACCCATTTCCTTACAGGCAGTCATTGTTGTTGCAATTGCACCATATCCACACGCAGTCACTTTTTTTTCGTACAATATTTTGTAAAATTTCTCTATATCTAAATTCAGAATAGGTTCGATTAATGCTTTATCTTGACTATGTGCAAAATTGTTCTCTTCATAATGTGTAAAATCAGATGAACCAATGATCATTGCATTCTTTTTTTTGGCTATAGTTGCAATACATTTTCCAAGTTCTATTACAGTGTTTTTAGTTTGATCAATTAAGGCAATAGGAAGAATCTTAAATTTATCCATAAAAGTTTCTTGCAAGAATGGTATCTGTACTTCTAAACTATGTTCTTTAGTATGGGAAAAAAAATCTAATTCAATTTCGTCTGATAAATTCACAAGTTCCTTTACTGCGTCTGAATCAACTTCTACAGTGCCTAGCGGTGTTTCCCAGCTACAATCTTTCATAGAGGCTACATTACAGCCTATCCCCCAATGATTTGGTCCAACAATTATGAACAATTCTATAGGAGTTGATGAAATTGCATAAAAAGAATGACTGGCAACAGATCCTGAATAAACATAACCAGCATGAGGACAAATTACTCCATAAATTTTCTCTGTCGATTTTGTAGGTGGAATTGTTCCTGGTCCAAAAGAATGCATAAAACAATCATGAACAAGACTTTTCAATTCTTGTGGTTGGCCGGGATAGAACATTCCGGCTACTGCCGGTGTTCTTATCTGCATTATTCTATTTCCTCTTCAGTAATTTTTGTTTCGAAATCATCGATTTCATATTGCATTTGCTCATCATCTTTGAGCTTTCCTTTTTCTATTAGAATTTCACGGGCCAATAACCAATATGTTGTTGCTAGAGATTTCCTGCCTCTATTATTTGCAGGTATAACAAGATCAACTTTGGAAGTAACATTGTCCGTATTTGAAATCCCAATTACTGGAATTCCAGCATTAGTAGCTTCTGTAATAGCTTGAGCATCAACCTGTGGATCAGAGATTAAAACAAGTTTTGGTTCAATGTAATATGGTAAAGAGGGATTTGTGAGTGTCCCAGGCATGAATCTACCTAACATTGGGGTAGCGCCTGTAAGTTCACAGAACTTTTCAATAGGTGTATTTGCATACTCTTTTCCAGAACAAACGATTACATCTTGAATATTGACTCTATTGATAAATTTGGAAGCTGTTTGAATTCTTGCTAATGTAATATCTAAATCAATTAGATAGAGTCCCTCTGGACTAGCTTTAGTTATAAAAGGAACCATGAATTTTGTTTTTACTGCAGTTCCTACTCTAATTCCAGTTGATAGGATCTTTTTCTTAATATCCGAAATTTCACTTTGTTGACTCATAGTGGGTTTTTAAAATTGTGCCATACCGCGTATTAAATCATGCTCTGATAGGCGTAATAATTCATTCAATTTTGCTATTCTCTCCCCCCCAACTACGCCAACCTTTAGCATTTTGGAGTTAGTTCCAATTCCAATGTGTGAGATATGAGAATCTACTGATTCCCCAGAACGATGTGATGTGATTAATTTAATATTATTTGAATTTGCTTCATTTGCAAATTCAATTGCGTCATAAAGGCTTCCCGCCTGGTTTACTTTAAGAATTGCCGCATTGCAAGATTTTATTTTAATCGCCTTTTTTAGAATTTCAGTATTAGTTACTATCAAATCATCTCCTGTAATCAAAGTTTTAGGAAACTTTGCAGTTAGTTCTGCCATTTCATGAAAAGCTTCTTCATGTACAGTATCTTCAGCATAGATAAGTTTGTATTTTTTAATAATGTTAGATACAAATTCAATTTGTTTTTCAGGAGAGTTTTCAAAGTTTCCTCTATCGTATACATACATTTTCTTTTTTTCATTCCACTGTGTGGATGAAGCAAAATCTACTCCCAAAGATACTTCCTTACCTAAAGTATATCCTAAATTCTCACAAGCCTTTGCTGAAAGTTCGAGAGCCTGTTCGTTGTTAAGCTTTGGTGCCCATCCTCCTTCATCACCTCTCCCATTAGTAAAGTATGGATCCTTTTTTTGTAAAACATTTCGTAATTCCTTATGTACTTTCAAATTCATTTCTATAGCATCTTGAATAGATTTAGAACCAGTTGCACAAATGAGAATCTCTTGAATGTCTGGTGTTCCAGGACCAGCGTGTGCCCCTCCTCCAAGAATATTTCCCAACGGAAATGGAAATCTGTACTCGCCTTGTTTTGAGATTAATTGGAATAAAGGTAGTTCTAATGCTTTGGCAGCAGATTCTAGTGCTGCGATAGAAAGCGCAAAGGCAACAGCACCCCCTATCTTTGAATAATCTCGATTTTTATCTATTGTACGTATAGTATCATGAATTGATTTTAAATTAGTTCCATCAAGTCCCACAAATTTTTTGGAATTCTCAATTAAAATCTCTAAACTCTTTTCTGGGCCACCATTAGGAAAACTGATTGCTTCATGTTTGCCAACACTTGCACCTGATGGTGCACACACACGACCTAGAAATTTATTATCTGATATAACATCTACTTCGATTGTTTTATTCCCTCTACTATTGTAAATCAGTCTACCTTTAACAGATGTAATTTTTGGCAAACTACTCTAACTCAGATTGAACTTCAAGGTGTCTCCTTCGAATTGCTTCATAAAAAGGAACAACTTGTTGAATTGTTTCAACTGAAGTTAATAACATTCTCCTACAACAGTATCTTTCAATACCTAAAGAGTTGAGTACTTTAGCTGGCTCCTCACCTGATTTAGTTCTATTTTGATAATCTTCAAATTTATCAGCGATTAGATTACCACAAGTAAAACATCTTACTGGAACAAGCACGTTTTCAAAAAGTAATCAAGGATTATAAAAACCCTGCATGACAAATCCGTTGCGGGTGTCGCCCAGCCTGGCCAAAGGCGCTAGCTTGAGGGGCTAGTCTCTTAGGAGTTCGTGGGTTCAAATCCCATCGCCCGCATAAATTTTGATAGAATCTTTCTAAATTTGTTCTCTATTTTCTGTTAATTTTGCTAAAAGAATCAATTAAATCTGTTCTTCTAACTTCTTCTGTAATTGCTGATCTTGCATCTTCAATTAATCTTCTATTAACATCAAGCTTTTTTCTTGCCTCTTTCAGAATTTTATCATATAATGCAAAAGGATACAAATACAAGTATAGATTTTCCATAATTTCAAAAACACGTGAAGCTTCCTTTGATTTACCGATTCTTATATTATCAAAAACATATCTCTTCAATTCTCCTATCAGATCCATAAGACCCAGAACGTACGATTCATTTGATACTTTAAGAGAAGCCACTGAAGGAATAGTTTTGTTTTCTACAATAGCTAAAAAAGCAGATGCCTCAACTAATTCTTGCTCTGGAGTTACTAGATAGCGTTTAAGCTCTGAATTTGCTTTCTTTCTATATGCTTCAAGTAATTTGCTGGCTTTTAATGCCTTTTTTTTAGCTACATCAAGGTCTCCTTTATGTGCTGATATGATGGACTGACTGCATAAATTTAGAACATCGCGAGTATTTTTTAATAAATACTCACGTGAGTCTTGTAAATTTGCTAACTCTTTTGATATATTACTTAATGAAGTTTTGATATCAGTTAATGACATAAAGTATCAATTTAAAACGAGGATAAAGTCGTTTGCCAAAGCCCTTATTTTATGTACAATTTTTGAATTACTATGGACATAACAGTTAAGCAAATGATGCAAATCGAGGAAAATGGCCATCGGATGGGTTTTTTGAGAAAATTTATGATGGAAAATGCTGGCGCTTCAGCAGTTCGCAGATTACAAGAAAAATTTGAAAACCTATCTTCCAAAAACATTCTCGTCTTTGCCGGATTAGGGAATAACGGTGGAGATGCTTTCGTAATAGCACGCCATTTGGCTGGATATGGTTCTAAAGTTACTGTTGTATTGCTTGGTTTACCTGAAAAAATTAAAACCGAAGAAAGTAGTTGGAATTGGCAACTTCTTAAAAAAATGAACTCTATAAAATTAATCACAAGTGAAAATGTTAGTTTTAAGCCTACAGCCGACATAATTATTGATGGAATATTGGGTACTGGAATTTCTGGAACAATCCGTGAACCATATGCATCTGCAATCAAAGTTATCAATGATACAACTGCATTCAAATTAGCAGTAGATGTACCATCTGGACTTGATCCTGATACTGGAAACACGAGTAACATCTATGTCAAGGCTGATGTAACGATTACATTTCATAAAATGAAGATTGGAATGCCAAAAAGAAAAGACGTGTGTGGACAAATCTTTGTAGAAAAAATTGGGATTCCACCTGAAGCTGAGGAAGGAGTACTATGAAAGTTCATCAATTCCAAGTAGGAAATATGGAGAATTTTACCTACATCTTAGAAGATGAAGAAAGCGGTGAAGCAATCATTTTAGATCCATCGTGGAATCTGGATGAAATCCAAAAAGAAATAGTACGACGTGATCTTAAAATAAAATACATTGTAAATACCCATCATCATTTTGACCACACTTTAGGAAACGAAGCAATGGCAAAAGAAACCCATGCACAAATTTTACAACATGAATCTTCCACGCTTAAACATGATATTTCATTAGTTGATGGACAGAAAATAATATTTGGAAATTCAAAACTAACAGTTTTTCACACACCAGGACATTCAAAAGATAGTATTTGCTTAGTTGGTGATGGAAAAATCTTCACTGGAGATACTCTTTTTGTAGGAAATTGTGGTCGTGTTGATCTACCTGGAGGAAGTGCAAGAGAACTTTACCACAGCCTTTTTGATATCTTAGGAAAAATGGATGAGAATTTAGTTTTATACCCAGGACATAACTATGGTTCAACTCCCGTCTCCACCTTAGGCAAAGAAAAACAAAACAACTTTGTATTACAAAAAAGATCTGAGCAGGAATTTGTGGAGTTAATGGGACAGTGAATATCAAGTGAATGATATTGAGATTTTTGGAAATTTAGATGCAGGTAAAAAATTTGTAAATTCATTACAAAATAAGAGATTTTTGTTCTCATTTGTAATATCTTATACTGAAACCTGTGAAATTCCAGGAATAACGGTTGCTGGAGCAAATTTAGATTTTATTAAATTTACACCACCAGCAGATGCGGAATTTCTGCATTATGGAAAATGTAAATGCATTGATACTATTCCAATGACTCCCGATGGAAAACCAACTCCTGCGATCTTAACTAAAGTAGCACTAGAAGCTGCAAGTATACCACATGTCGTAATCAATGCAGGAAGTAAAATTATTCCAGATTTACCATATTTTGAAACAGGATTAGATCATGGAAAAAACATCAGAAATGAGCCTGCTTTGGATCGTTACTATGTATTACGAGCAATTGAATCTGGAAGGATTATTGGTAGAACGCTTGGGGCAGTAACTGATTGTCTTGTTATTGGTGAGAGTATTCCTGGAGGAACAACTACTGCCATGGCAGTTATGAAGGGTTTTGGCCTTAATGGTTGTGTTAGCTCTAGTATCCCAAAAAATCCTCTTGAACTAAAAAATAATATTGTAAATGATGCATTACTAAGATCGCATTCTAAGGATCCATATGATGTCATTGCAAATATGGGTGATCCGATGATTCCTTTAGTTGCTGGTATGATGAGTACAGCTTCTCAATCATGTAAAGTACTCTTAGCTGGAGGAACACAAATGGCTGCAGTATTAGCATTAGGACATTTTACAGGTTATGAAAAAGATAGTATCGCAATAGGTACAACTTCATATATCCTCAATGATAATTCAGCCAATTTCCTAAACACCATTAAAGAAATAGATGATGTACCAATTCTAATTGTTAATCCACAATTAGAAAACTCTAAAATTCAAGGATTAAGATCATTTTCAGAAGGATTTGTTAAAGAAGGAGCAGGAGCAGGCGGTACCATCATTTCAGCAATCTTAAAAACAGGAATTGATTCAAAAAAACTTTTAGAAAAATTTGAAGAAGAATATCAAAGAGTGATCACTTTACAGTAACAGATTTTGCTAGATTTCTTGGATAATCTGGGTCAGTATCTTTTTCTATAGCTGAATAATATGCAAGGAGTTGAATTGGAATTATTTCTATCATTGGAAACATTGACTCACTAATACTTGGAATTTCAATCCAGTAATCATAAATATCGCTTTTCTTATCTGAAATACCAATAATCTTTGCTCCTCTAGCTTTGATTTCACTTGCACTAGTAAGTGTGTCTGAATACGTAGAGTCATTTGGATTCAATATTATGACATAAACATTAGAATCCATAAGAGCTAATGGGCCATGTTTTAGCTCTCCACCTGGAATACCTTCAGCATGAATATAGGTAAGTTCTTTCAATTTTAACGCTGCTTCAGATGCAATGGGATAATGAATTCCTCTCCCTAATACGTAAATGTCAGTTATATTTTTCAAATCTTTAGATATTGCCTGAATTTTTGAGTGATTTGAAAGAACTTGAGCAATTGAATCTGAAACCTTTTTGAAATTCAATTGTAGGCATCCATCACACAGTTTATCCGTAATTTTATAGAGGATTGCAAGTTGAGAGGTAAAACTCTTTGTTGCAGCTACTCCTATCTCTGGGCCACAATTCATTCCAAGAAAAAGCGATGATTCATGAACCAGAGTGGAGTTCTTATGATTTGCAATAGATAGAATTTTAGCATTAGATTTTTTCGCAATATTTACTGCTTCAAGAACATCTGCACTTTCACCACTCTGTGAAATTGCAATAAGTATTGAATTTGATTCTATAGAGTCAGGCAAGGTTGGAAGTTCACTAGAAATAATTGGTTCGATTTTTATTTTAGCATATTTAGACATTAGATACTTTGCAACAAGTGCAGCATTGTAGCTTGTACCACTGCCAGTTATGTATACAGTTTTAGCATGTTTGATAAAATCCGAAGCAAATTCTATTTCTGCTTGAGTTTTTTCGCCAGCACGTAATATTGTTTCAGGCTGTTCTGATATTTCCTTGAGTGTAAAGTGAGCATAATCTCCTTTGTAGGCATCTGCAAATTCTTTTGATACTTTTGTGATTTGATGTTTAACTGGGTTTCCATTAAAATCACATATTTGTAAACCAGATTGATCTAATAAAACGAAATTCCCGTTATCAATGTAAATTACATCATCTGTTTTTTCTATAAAGCCTAAAACATCACTTGACAAAAAGTAATCGTCTTTTCCAATTCCAATAATCATTGGTTCATGAAATCTGGCAGCAGCAAGTGTCCCATTTTCAAACATTGCCACAAAAGCATAATGCCCTCTCAATTTTGAAACTGTATTTATAATCGATTTTTTAACATCAGATGTTTGCTCATAATATTTTTGTAATAGGTTTGCAATAACCTCACTATCTGTTTCACTCAAAAAGTTATAACCATTTTTTTGTAAATCTTCTTTTAATTCTTTAAAATTCTCAATAATTCCATTATGTACTATGGCAATTTTTCCTGAACTACTGGGATGGGGATGAGCATTTGCCTCAGTTACTTTACCGTGCGTTGCCCATCGAGTGTGACCTATTCCAACCCTTCCTGGAAGTTTATCTAATCTTACTGAGTTATTTACTTCAGTAACTTTTCCAACACCTTTTCTAACCTGTATTGTGCCATCAGATTTTGTAGCTACGCCTACGCTATCATATCCTCTATATTCCATTCGTTTTAGTCCATTTACCAAAATAGGGGCTGCTGAATCATTCCCATAGTAACCGATTATTGAACACATATAGCTTCTATCTAATAATTGAAATATTTATTGATAAGCTTGCTGATTTTTTCTTTGGAAAACTATCAATCTTATGCTATTCTGAGAGAGATTAGTTTTCAATATATTTTGTAATCTCACATCTATTTAGGAAGGAGTTTCGACTTCGAGTTTTTCTGCAAGTGGTTGCTTCTTTGATTTTTCTTGTTCTTCTAATAGTTTAGTTAAAGATGAATCAGGAGAAATACGAATTTCTTTTTCTTCATTAATACCAACTACATAAGATGGTATAGTTACTCTTCTATCTCCAATAGTAATATGACCATGCACTACTGCTTGTCTTGCTTGATATGGTGTCTTAAATGAAAATTTCTTTTGTACGACTGTTTGTAATCTACGAGATAACAGATCTGTAACCTGAAGATTCAATACATCATCTAAAGTTGAGCTTTCTCTTACTAGTCCTACTTTAGCTAATGACCTCATTAATACTGGCTCTTTCTTTTCTCTTACTTCTTGTCTAAGTGCAAGTAGTGAACGTGCTTGATGCCTTAGCCTAGAAAGCTCTGTATGCGCTTTCCATAATTCTCTTTTTGTTTTTAATCCAAAAATTCCTAATGTTTTTAATTCTTCCATTTTTAGATCATAATTAAGAGGACGCCTTGGTTTCTTCCAAGATCTTCGTGGATTTTTTGGATCTCCCATCTAATTCACCTATTTTTTTGCTCCACCCTTTGTTTCTTTAGGTGCTTCTTTTCCTGCAGCTGGAGCTGCTGCTTTTCCTGCAGCTGGAGCTGCTGCTTCTGCTGGGGCAGCCCCTTCTGCTGGAGCTGCTTCAGCACCTGGAGCTCCAGGAGCACCTGCTGGTAAGACTTTTCCACCTTTCTGAACTCCCACTGCTCCGCCTTTGCGTCCAGTAGTACGAGTTCTTTGTCCTCTAACTTTTAATCCATACATATGACGATAACCTCTCCAACTATTGACAGACTTTTCCCTTTCAATGTCATTTCTAACAGTTAGTGCAATATCAGATGTAATCAAATGCATAGTTTTGCCAGTTTCAATATCCTTTCGTCTATTGAAAAACCACAATGGAAAATTTGCTGAATTTGGATCCTTAATTATTTTTTCAATTGATTGAACCTGAGATTCTGTTAAATTACCAATATTGCTATTTGCGCTAATCTTTAAAGATTCTAGGATTGCGTTAGCAAAGGTATATCCTATACCTCTTATTTGTGTAAGACCGACAATCATTTTCTTTTCACCATGAATATCATTTCCCACAATTCTTACAATATGTTGAAATTCCTTTGCTGTCAAGTATGCAACTTTCAAAATGACCCCGATAAAAACCATGCTAAGAATTTTTACTAGAAAATATGCTTCTAAGGATTATCAATCAATCAAGTAAATAGTATAAATGTTAAGAGAGTAAATGTAACTTATGTTAGAGGCATCAAGGATTGTAGAGCAAAGCTATAACTCTCCTAAAAAATATACAGAAATAAAATCTGGTTTACCAGAAGACTTCAAAGAAATTAAAAACCTTGGAGATCTATTAGCAATTAATTACAAGTTAGTTGGTGTAAAAGAACAACTTCGAGATAATTTAATTTCTCTAATTAATGCAGGTGAACCAAAATATCCGGGAATTATTGGTTATGAAGATGAAGTTATCCCTGCATTAGATAGAGCCATTCTATCCTGTCATGATATTTTCCTTGTGGGACAAATTGGTCAAGCAAAAACAAAAATTGTTGAAACAATATCCAAGAATCTATTATCTCCAATTCCTATAATTAAAAATAGCATTACAAATGATTGCCCAATGGACTTACCTAAAGATGAGTTAATATCATTATTAGATGATAAAGAACAAAACAACTCCAGTCCAAAATTTTATGTTAGTCCAGAAAGTGCAGAAAAAATTCGTGATAATAATTTAGATACTCCAATTGAATGGATTGAAGGAAAAAATCGATACAAGTACGTGCTTGCCACTCCTGATATCTCTGTCAAAGATTTGGTAGGCTACATTGATGCAGTGAAAGTTGCTAAAAAAGGAATTGAGATGTACAAAATTGATTCTTATTCTCCAGGCCAGCTCATGCAAGCAAAACATGGAATATTTTGTCTAGATGAATTGCCCGTACTTGATCCTAGAAAACAAGTATCATTACTCTCTGTATTACAAGAAGGACGTTTTACAACTGGATCATATCCTGTAATATTTGAACCAAAAACCGCATTCTTTGCTACTGCAAATCCAATTGATTACACTCATTCAGGAAAGGTGATTGAACCTTTGTATGACAGACTCAAAAGCCACATCCATACACATTATCCAAAATCCATCGAAAATGAAATGTTAATAATAATGCAAGAAGCAAACATTCCAAAGTCTTTCATAATTATTTCAGTCTTGAAAATTCTTGCTAATATCTTACAAAAAGCAAGAAAAAGTCATGAAATTAATCAAGAAAGAGGAGTAAGTGTTAGACTTGGAATCCATGGATTAGAGCTTCTTGTAGGTGAATCTGAACGAACAAGAGCAATATTTCACAAGATATTACCTGTTCCACGTTTATCTGACATGCATTGTCTTACTCAAGTAGCAAAATTTGAGCTAGTTGAAAGAGATGACACTATAGAAAACCGACAAAAAATTTTTCATGAATTAATTAATAGTTCTATACAAGAAGTTTGCTTAGAATATCTTAGTGAACAGAATGAATCATTTTTGGAGTCTATAAAACAAGAATTCAATGGAAAAACTTTCCAAGTTTCCCAACAAATGATTTGGAAAAATGGTCAAACCTCTTATGAGAATCAACTAAAAAATTTTCAAAATCTAACAAACCTAATTGAATCAAAACTAGAACAAATCCGTTCTGAACAAAAATCACTAATAGAACAAACCGCCCTTTACAAAATTGATTCAGATTCATTATCATTAAAAGAAGGAATGGATAATGAGCTAAGAGCAGTATTAACTGAAATCATCCTTGAAGGATTATGCTGGATTAAACCAAAGATTTTAGCAAAAAAAGAAGCTGGATATGTCCAAGCCTAGATCAAATAATTTTGTATATTATGTAAATGATGGAAAAACAACCACAGCTACATCAGAAAATCTTCTTCCTGAAGATAAATTACAAAAAATACTAAGAACTCTATCAAAATATGCTATGAAAGAGAAAATTCCAGACTTTCAAGAACTAGAATCTCTCCTACAAAACGCATTAAATCATAATGAGAATCAAGAACATGAAACACAAAATGTTAGTGAATACCAAGTCGAAGGATTAGAAACAAATCTTACAAAACTATTAAAAGAAAAAGGTTACCTTCGAGATGAAAAAAAATGGTTGACTAACAAAGGATTTTTTGAAATTGGTGGAAGAATTCTTCGAGATATTATGAAAGATCTTAATTCCTCAGATATTGGATTACACGAAACAACGTTAATTGGAAGTGGTAACATCTTAATTGATACTACTAAAAAATTTGAAGCTGGAAATGATATTAAATTTCTAAGCGTTCCTCAGACGTTGTTAAATTCCATCAAGAGAATTTTAAGAACTAATAAGAAAATTGATTTTCCAATAGAAATGGAACTAGATGATCTTGAAGAATTCGAATCTTTAGAAGACGTTAGAACTTCTCTAGTTTATTGTATTGATTTAAGTTCCACGATGAAATATGTTCTTGGAAATAATGGAAAAAGTAGAATTGAAGCAGCAAAAAAAGCATTATGGGGGCTTTACACACTTCATAAAAAGCTCTTTCCAAATGATTCAATTTCAATAGTAGGATTTGGATCTATGGCATCAATAATTAATCCATATGATATACCGTTTCTTAAAACATTTGATGCAAATGACAACTTTTTACATTATACAAACTATCAAGCTGCCTTTAGAACAGCAAAAAAAATTCTACAAAAAAGTTCAGCTCAAAACAAAAGAATTGTTATGATCACCGATGGCCAACCCAGTGCCTGCTTTATAGACAACACCAATCAAAAAAATGACATCATCTCTGAAAAACCATATTCTAATTTCTATACTCCAGATAAAAATGTCATTTCTAAGGTCAAAGAGGATAGAGATATGAAACTTGACATTCACGATGAAGACATGGTCTATCTTTGTTATAGATACAAAAAAGTAGATCCTAAAATAAATGAAAGAACATTAATCGAAGCCAAAAAATGTAAACGTGAAGGCATTGATATTGATACTATAGTAATTAGCGAAGAGGAAGAACTTTTAAAATATGTAATAGATTTGGAGAAAGAACTCAAGGGTAAAACCTATCATATCAACCAAGAGAACATGGAACAAGTCTTAATTCATGACTATCTTACAAACATTCGAAAAGTTTTAAGTTCTAAACATACATGGTAATTTTTATGGATTCCTCTTATGATAAAGAAAAAATCCTTGAATGTATGTTCAACTCAGATACTTCCGAAATCTTAGCAGAATTGGAAAATGGTGGAAAAGAATTGGAATTTCTTACTGAAAAATTAAAAATTTCAGAAAATCAAATCCGTCAAAGACTCTCTTACCTCATAGAACATGATTTTGTAAAGGAGGAAAAAAATAACGACAAAATTATTTTTTTTGCAGACGCCAAAAAATTAGATGAACTAATTGAACAAGATAAAAACTTTGATAATGTTGTAAATGGATTAACGGAAATGGATAGCTATCTTAACTGAGCCTTTGTTTTCGTTTATTTCGTATCGCATAAATACCAATTCCAGCTATCCCAATTAAGCCTAAAATAAGAATATAGAATCCCGTAATTCCAACAGATATAGCAGAGTTATCTGGCATATGACCTACTCCCGCAACAATTTGAGTTTCCTCAAGACCCAAATTTTCAATTACAAGCTTGTATGTGCCACTTGAAACTATCTTAAAACGTTCTTCTGTTGATTCTTTATCAACAGTTTTTGAAATAATTTGGTTTTCTAGGGGATCAATAACTGTTACAGATATTGCATCTTTTTCAAAATTTTCAACAAGTATACCATACACCCCAGTTTCACCTTTAGAGAGATCAAGTTCAGTCATTATTTCAAATGATGATCCGGGAACAAGTTTTTCTTCTCTAACTGTAAGATTTTGAGTAGTTAATTGTGCTCCATAAAATGATAGAATGATTCCTATTGCTATAAAAGAACTTACAATTACCAGAAAAATTGGAGATTTTTGCATACTAATTTTGGAAAAAATCCTTTAGTTAAAACTTGGCATTTTTTTATTCCTAGTATGTTTTTCATACAAACTATATTAAATTAGCCTAGACTAAGAAATTTAGCCTTGGCTAAATTTTAAATAAGTAAGCCTATCTAACACTATCAAAGAATGAAAATTTCAAAATCAGGTATGATGATAATTATTTTGATAGTAGCAGTCATGGTTTCAGGCTTTTACTTTGTATTTCCAGATAGAATAAACGCAGAATCCGAAGAGAAGATCTTTGTAACTCATACGGGAGGAATAGTGAAAACTTCAGGAGAGGTTTTAGATCCAATCTATAAAGTATCAACAGTTGAATTTGATCCTGAAAAATACCTAAGAGAATTCAACTATGGTAGAGTTTCCACAACCTCAGAGGGTAAGACAGTAAGGGAATTCACAATAATTGCAGAAGATGATAAAATCATGGAAATTTCTCCTGGCGTTTTTTATAATGTCTGGACCTTTAATGGAACAGTTCCAGGTCCTACCATTCGAGCAACTGAAGGAGACATTGTCAAAGTGAAATTCATTAACAATGGTTCTAAATCTCATACAATGCACTTTCATGGAATTCATCCTGCTGAAATGGATGGTGTTTTTGAATTCGTTGGACCTAATGGAGGACAATTTACTTATGAATTTGAAGCTGGACCAGTAGG
>DATBIP010000087.1:0-3697 GCA_036556885.1 Nitrosopumilaceae archaeon | reverse complement strand
GGTGATAAAGAGCTACAAAAATTATACTATGACTTTGTAGATGAGGCAATCAAGTTTTACAATACAAGGTTCGAGAAGATAAAAAAATTGCAAAAGATCTAGGCATATTTTGTTACAATCTCCTCGATTTGCTCAAATGTATATGGCTTGCTTATTGTGGTAATCAAATCCATACTTTTTGCCTTGAGGTGTTTTTTTTCATCAAGAGTGTATGCAGTTATGAGAATTATCTTTGCATTTGAATCAAACTGCTTTATTTTAAAAAAGGCGTCATAGCCGTCCATTTTTGGCATTTTAATGTCCATTATTACTAGTGTGGGGGTAATCTCTTTGTATTTTTCAACTGCTTCTAGACCGTTTTCTGCTGTAACTACCTCGAAACCTGTACTCTTTATCATATAAGCAGTATTTTCTAGTAGATCTATATCATCGTCTACAAGTAGTACAGTTTTATTTTCCATTTTTATTTAATGCAGTTTTTGATCATGATAAAACTTTCGAATCAATCATGCTTTGGAAGTTTTATGGTAAATGTTGTCGGATTATTTTTTACCGATATTGTTCCTCCATGCTGTTCTATGATATTTTTGCATGTTGAAAGTCCAAGCCCTGTTCCCTTTTCTTTTGTTGTTACCAAGGCACCAAAAATTTTAGGAAAGATTTCATCTGGAATTCCTGGGCCTGAATCTTCTACCTCAATTACTACAAAACTATTTTCCTCTTTAGCACGAACGTTGATAGTACCAGTTTTGTTTCCAATTGCTTGTATTGCATTTAGAAACAAATTGATAAAGACTATCTCAATTTTTTTTGGATCACACTTGAGCTTAAGATCAATATGTGAAATATCAATTGTAATGTTTTTTGGTACATCAATTGATTCAACTGCTCCATCAAGTACTGATTTGACTGACACAGAGCTTTCAATTAGCGGAGATACCCTAACAAAATTCAAAACATCTTCAATTTGACGCGACATTCTATCTATTGCTCTATCCATTCTAGATAGTACTTCATCAATCTCCTTGCTTGTTCCTTTTGCATCTCTTCTTACTATATCAGCAGAGCTTCGAATTGTACCTAGTGGGTTTTTCATATTGTGTGCCATACTTGCAGCAATCTCTCCGATTCCGGTTAATCGCTCATTTTTTACTCTAACCTGAGTCTCTGCAAGCTTTTTTTCAGTCTCAATTAGTTTTTGAAGTGAATTTGACATTTCGTTAAAAGAGTCTCCAATTACTCTCATCTCATTTATCCTGCTTTTTTTTGCCTTTTCATTGAATTTTCCTTTGGAAATTGATTCTGCTAGTCGAACCATATCCTTGAGGGGAGTTGTAATAAAAAATGAAACTATTACACCAATTACAATAGAGCTTGCCATTCCAATAATTGATGTAATCAGAATTGAGTTTCTCATGTCTATAAATTCATCAATAAATGATGAGCTTATCTGGTCAACTAAGACTACCCAATCAAATCCAGCAAATGTTTTGTACCCTGTAGATTTTGCATAGGAGATTATTTTTCCTTCATTAGATTCATCTGTTAGTTCAATTGTTCCAACGTCACTTCCTTGCAAAATTGTATCAAAATATGGAACTGGTTGTGATTTTGTAAAGTCTTGAATTCCATGAGAATAAATTATTCTTCCCTGACTGTCAAGTAATACACCGTATCTGTTTGGAAGACTGATTAGCTCTGCATCATTGATAAACTCATGAATCATGTCATCTAATGTCAGTACAACTCTGAGTACACCAAGAAAATTTCCATTCTCGTCGTCAATTCTAAAACCAAATTCCATTGCATAGTTGTCGTATTCTTCCCGATACATTAGCTCACCACTAAAAAAACCAGTATTTTTTGTAATCTGCCACCACTGTTCATCATCTTGCCTGTGGTCTGAGGTTCCAGAACCTAGTGCAACGTTTGCACCAAACTCATTTGTTACAAACATCTCCTCTACAACATTATACCCATACTCATTGTTGTAAAACTGAATTATATCGACAAGATCTGCTGTAAGTTCCTCATCGGTAAGACCTCTAATGAATGGTTCCATATTCTTTTCTGCATCAATGGTGGTTTGGTTTTGTCCAAGAAATGTACCTCCATTCTCAAATTTTCTAAATTCTACATTTGACTCTTTGAGAGATTCTTGTATTGCTTGAGCTTTTGTTAATACTCTAAAATCATTTAATCTCTTATCAATATACTTGTCAAGGTCTTGTATCATATTAAATGCAAACACTTCGTTTCTTGAACCAAGAAGTTTTTTCATCTCTTGGATGCTCAGATCAAAGGTGATAATTCCATAGATTGCAAATGTAAGAAATATTCCAAACATTGCAAAAACCATGATTAATGAGATTCTCAATTTAGACTAACTCCATGAATAATCTTAGCAAAATAAAATACATTCATCTACCTTTCGATAGAAGATTTGAATCATATGCCAGTCATCTTGATGTATTATATGTAAATGACTGTACATTTGTGGCATGCCTTGTATGGTATAGCAGGCCACAAACACAAAGGTATTGACTAATATCATTTTTGTAATCATCATTTTGTGAACAACAAACAAGGGTTTCCTCCCATCAACGGAATATGGTCTGAAGATGAATCGAGAATTTCCCCTGCACTTTTTCCCGAGCAAAGAATTTCCGAGCCTATAGAGCAAAAGTTTCGATTTGATGGGAACACCCTTGTCAAAACTATCCTGTTTGTTTGCAACGAGTGTGAAGGTCCATTAGCTCCCTCATCAAGCTGTCTTGTCTGCAAAAGAACCGCACAAAGAAAATGTACCAAGTGTGGAAACAAAGTGCCAAATGGTTCACACTTGGCTTGTGAATATCTTGCGTTACTTGGAACACTCAGATCAAACAAACTGGATAGAAAAAAGAAAAAGGAGGTGGATTTATGAAAATAAAACTAGCGGCAATAATTACTTCAGTTGCAGCAGCAGGACTACTCTTTACAGTATACCAACCTGGAGATGCTCAAAGCTACTATAATCACGATGGCTCTGTTGATAAAAGCATGTCAAAGTACCAGACCGAGCAACTAAAAGGAAAAAAAGATTGGTGGTATTATTCAGTTAAGGTATGTGCTAACGATTATACCATGGGTGTAGCAGGTGTTGTACTAAAATCTGACATGGACAAACAAGTCCTTGGAGTAAACAAGAACATTCCAAAAGGTGAATGTCGTGTTTATGGTGCTGTAATGAAGGCAAAGGACGGCAAAACTCTGGGCGGTGATTTGATAGAAAAACACGAGGCCATAAAACGAATGCTTGATCTTAAAAACAGTGTTGGCAAGTCAAAATCTCAGTTTAAACAGGCTGCTGACGAATGGGGAATGTTGTATAATATGATAAGATACAACCCACGATAAATCCTATTTTCTTTTTTTATTTTTTTTATACATGCAATTGGAATTGAGGCTTTATGATTAACTTCTAAACTGTACCTGTACGGTTCCCAAAGTGGGATCTGGAACACCTGTATCAGTTCCAGCAACTCTTAACCACACATCTGTTTGGGAATCAGTGTTGATATCACTCCATGTAGTAACTAAATCTCCAGCACTGTCGCAGGAAATTGTACTTGTGCTAAGTGATCCTGCGGCTCCATTATCTAATCCTGACCAAGTAGCTCCTCCATCAGTTGAATACTGAACACCAATTTCACAT
>DATBIP010000086.1:0-4102 GCA_036556885.1 Nitrosopumilaceae archaeon | reverse complement strand
GGCTTTTTGATGTTCGTTCAAGACCTTTTGTTCTTACAGTACTAGCATTTTTTTTCATCACATTCTTAGTTTATTTTGAAGTCACTAAACAATTTGATGATGCAATAATCGTTTATTTTCAATCAATTGCTGGTAACCCAGGATTAGACCTTCTAATGGAATCAATTACAGAAATAGGAGATGTCTTATACATGCTAATCTTTTCAATCGTACTATTAATTATTAAAAAAACAAGAAAAATCGGGCTAACTCTAATGATTTTGTTAGTGCTGGCCACATTACTTACAGGATATATCAAATGTGGTGTAGACAGAGATAGACCTAGCTTAGATTTTCAGGGAACACCATTTCCAATAGGAGTCAGCGAAGATACTTTTGCTTTATTTTGTGAAGGAAGCTTTAACGCATCATATCCTTCAGGTCATGCGGCAAGGGCAACAATATTTGGAATAATACTAGGATTCTCACTTTCTCATAGGTTTCCAAGAGGATGTTATCTTCTATTACTATATCCGCTACTAATGTCAATTAGTAGGATTTACGTATTACAACATTTTCCTATGGATGTAATTGGTGGAGCAATTTTAGGAATAATGCTTGCCGGTGTAATAGGTAAAAAAACAAAGCTTTCAAAAATTTTTGAACCATCAAAAACCTAAATCATCAAAAACTTTGGAGCTTATCAAAACTATCGCATAATGGTCTTTGTCATGATGATAAGTCCAATACCTCAAGTCTCGCTCTTGATTAGTTTGTCTTAATCCATTATTGATGCTTGTTGTAATGATATACCCAATCCTTTTTGCTATCTTGCTATCCTTTGGCATCAGAACCTTATAGCCCATTTTAAGATTAGAAAACCCCAATTTGACCATCTCTTCGGAAGCCCCTTCTGCATCCTTTTCATCTTTTACATCAAAGATCTTCGCGGTTGGGATCTGGGAGGGATGAAATTCCATTTGTTATATATCTAGAATTGAGCTAATATTTCTTAAAAATGATTCATTAAGAAATACAAAAAATCATAAAGTATGTTAAAATTCTTAACTTGAAAGTCAAAACATGATTATACGAATGACTTATTCTTGCTAAAACCCGTAAATTTACTATATGGCTTCACTTTTAAAAAAAGTCTCTATACTTCAACAAAAAAGAATGGAAGCAGCACGCCTTCGAAGAAAGGGTGAAAGAGAAATCCAAAAAGCTCAATATCTTACAAAAAGATCTGTTTCAGGACTTGCCACAATAAAAAGAAAAATCGAATCATCCAAGGAAGAGTTGGAAGATGTCTCCGGTGTATTAACTCAAAAATTAGCTAGACAAGAAAGTACTCAAAGATTAATAGCTGCAGCAGAAGAAAATCTCAGACGAGAAAACGAGGCAAAAGTGCAAACAGAGCAAGAAGTTGAATTTGCCGAATCTGATGAGGCAAAACAGCAGGCAACGGCTCGTCTTCGGATAATATCTGAAAGGATTAACGAGCTAGTAGATGAAATTAAACAAAGGGGTAATGCTTTAAAAAAAATAATTGATGATATTGAAGATTACAAGCAATCCCGAGTAAAAATATCGTCTAAAATTCAAAAACAAACTAAATCAAAACCAGTTCTACAAAACTTACTTCAAACTAGTAAAAAGGCAACCCAACGTCTTGCAAAACAGGTTGCAAGTAAAGCAAAACAAGAGGAATTAGCAAAACGTAATCTAACAATAATAAGTAAAAAACTATCCGAACTTGCTTCCAAAAGAAGAAAAGCAGCATTACGTAAATCATCAAAAAAGAAAAAAAGAAAACTAAAAACAAAACTTCGCAAAGGAAAATTAAAAATAAAAAAGAAAAAATTAAAAATTAAAACCAAAAGAAAATTTGCAAAGAAAACAAAGGCAAAGATAAAAAAAATAAAAAGACAGATTAAGATAAAAAGAAAATCAAAACCAAAAAGACGAAAATAAATTCCTAATCTTAATTAATACTGATTACTAATTTTCCATGATTTATGCCTCTTGGCGAAAAAATTAGTATACAATTTTCATTTTTCCCAGAATTAAATGCAGCCAGACTAATTTGTGGGCTACCTGGGAGTGGTTTTGTGGGTAAACTCGCAGTTGATTATTTGATTGAAACACTACACGCTACTCAATTTGCAGATATCTATTCTTCTTCCTTTCCTTCCCAAGTAACTATTCAATCCGACGGCACTGTTGATTTAGTTAAAAACTCATTATTTTTTACTAAAAATAATTCCCAGGATCTAGTTTTTCTAACCGGAGACGCTCAGCCAATATCTGCTCCAGCAGAATATGCTCTTGCTGAAGAAATTCTAACTACTTGTAATAAACTAAAAGTAAATAGTATTATTACTCTTGCAGCTTACATTACTGGTAACTTTTCAAAAAATCCAAAAGTTTACGGCACTAGTACTTCATTAGATATTGTAAAAGATTTTTCAAAATACGGTATCTTGACTATGAATAGTGGGAGCATTGTTGGAATGAATGGTGTAATCATTGGAACAGCAAAAAAATTTAACATACCAGGCACATGTATCTTGGGCGAAACCTCTGGTTATGTAATTGATGCTAAAGCCTCAAAAGCTATCTTAGAGAAACTTTCTATGTTTCTCAATATACAATTTGATATGTCAGAAATTTCTAAACGTGCCGAAGATACAGAACAAATCATTAAATCAATAGAGCTACAAGCAAACTCTCAGACAAGCACTGGTAAACCTAGGGCAATTCCTTCATCAGAAAATAAAAATTTAGATTATATCAGTTAAAAAATAACACTAAGAAACTACTTCAAGCTTACCGTATTTTCCCGTAGATAGAGAAACTTCCCCTTTGAAGGTATTTGTATAACCGTTTGTGATCTTTACCTGCGAACCATTATTTATTTTTGGAATATCCTCTCCCCATAGAGTTAATTTGATTTCCCCGCTTTCATCAACTAAATATGCATCACATACATCAACTGTACCGCCTGTTTTCTTGTTTACAGTTCGTGGCTCTCCTTTTCTTTCTATAGTTCCTTCAACATCAATTCCATTTCGCATATTTTTTGCTTGTTCTGCTGTGACTGTAACCATAATTTGCACTCTTGATGAGCTAATTATAAAGCTTTTTTTAACACGAATGTTTCGCAACAATTGCAGGGGTATCGAAGCCCGGTCAACCGAGAAGGACTCAAGATTATGACAATAGGAAATCCTTTCCTTTAGGGGTTCGTGGGTTCAAATCCCACCTCCTGCACTAAATTGTAAAACATACTAAAACTAAAAAATTAATTTTAATTTTCAAAAATTTTTATGCAGTGATAATCTTTACTGATCTAACAGAATGTTTTGAAATTTCTTGATGCAATTTTGCAAGATCTTCCTCTTTGAATGTAAGATCACATCGATAACATTTCCAACCTGAGGAAGTCATATATTAATAAGAACAAAATTGAATATAAAGATATTGAAGAAACTGTTCATTTTATTGGACAACATCGTCTTTTTATTCAAAAAATTGAATTTTCTACACTTTCTTATAATTTTTCACAATTTTTTCAAGTGTATCTTTCCAAGCGCTTACATGACGTATTTACTCTGATAAAGAAAAATGGCAGACATTTTTGAGATAATTGCAGAGTATTCTTATTTTGGGATCTTTTTTCTTTTGGTGGCAATTAACACATCACCAATACTAATGCCACCTTCTTGGATGGTATTGTCTTCTTTTCTATCCTTAGATCCAACACTTGATATCCTTATCCTGGCTGCAGTTGGAGCCACAGGTGCTACAATTGGAAAATTTGTCCTAAAAAGAACTAGCCATCTTTTTCGAAGATTTGTTGGCCAAGAACAAAAATCTAATTTAGATTTTATAGGAAACTTTCTTAATCGTAAAAAATTCGGCTATGTTTTAACATCATTTCTTTTTGCTGCAACTCCACTTCCAGACAGTATGCTTTTTGTGGCTTATGGATTAATTCGAGCAAAGAGTATTGGGCTATATGTAGGATTTTGGTTTGGAAGATTGCTTTCTTACTATATAATGCTAACAATAAGCCGCCAGGTATTAGATCCATTTCTAAATCTCTTTGGGGATCGACTCA
>DATBIP010000085.1:0-2164 GCA_036556885.1 Nitrosopumilaceae archaeon | reverse complement strand
ACCGCCAGCTCCTTTACCAGTTGTTCCAGAATGTTTCCAACCTACAAATGGTTGACTACGTACCAATGCAGCTGTCGTTGCACTAGCTGCTCTATTTGCATAAACTGTACCTGCCTGAATCTTATCAAAAAATTCATCAAGCTGTTTTTTGTCTTCGCTAAATATTCCAGCTGTCAAACCATATTCAGATTCATTTGCGAGCTTAATTGCTTCATCAAAATTTTCAAACTTATCTACACAAAGCAGAGGTAAAAATAATTCCTCTTTCATTAATTTATGATTTCTTGGAAGCTTTGTTACTATTGTTGGTGTTACGTAGTAACCTTTTTCATATTCAGAATCTTGTAAAATAGTTCCTCCGACAAGAATTTCTCCATCTTTTTTAGCAAGTTGAACTGCTTCTTCGAATTTTTTTTGTGCAGATTTGTTGATTATTGGTCCCAAAAAAACATCCTGTTTCCAAGGCAATCCTATTTTAAGGGATTTTGTTTTCTTTACTAGCTTCTCTAGGAATTTATCAGCAATTTCTTGTTGAACATATACTCGAGAACACGCACTACATTTTTGGCCTCCATATCCAAATGCAGCTCGAAGAACTCCATCGGTTGCCTTTTCGAGATCTGCATATTTGGTAACTATTACTGGATTTTTACCTCCCATCTCAGAAATGAAAGGTTTAGTTTCTTTCTGTGTAAATGTTTTGTAACCAGACATGCCAACTTCTCTGGAACCAGTAAATGCGATACCATCTACATCTGGGCTTTCAATCAATGTTTTACCTACAACATTACCAGAACCTGTTACAAAATTAATAGCTCCAGTAGGTAATTTTTTGTAGATTGCTTTCACAAACTCATATGAAGAAAGTGGAGTATCGCTAGCTGGTTTTAACACTGCAGTATTTCCTGTAATTAAAGCACCAGTAGTCATTCCGATAGCAATAGCAGATGGAAAATTAAAGGGAGCAATTATTCCCCAAACTCCATAAGGTTTGAATATTATCCTGGTTTTTTCTTTTGGATTAGGATGTTCTGTTTCTTTTGAAAATCCTTTGTTAATTTCTAACTGATAAGCATAGAATCTCATAAAATCAATTGCTTCATCGATATCGCCCATTGCTTCGATTCTTGTCTTTCCATTTTCGTATGACATGATTGCAGCAAGACGAAATTTTTGTTTTGAAAATAGATCGGCGCATTCATTGAAAATGCTTACTCTTTTTTGATATGTGGTAGTACTCCATTCATAAAATGCTTCTTTTGCTGATTTAATAGCATAATTTGTATCATTGGTAGTTCCTTGTGGAAATTTTGCGACGATGATTGAAGTATCAGATGGAGATTTTACTTCAAATAGATTTTTTGAATAGATTTCTTCACCATTTATGATTAAAGGATATTCTTTGTTTAGCTCGTTTTTGACTTGTCCAACTGCTTTTTCAAATTGTTCATGAAATTCATTTGTCGTATTTTTTGCAATGGCGTGCCCCCATGTAAATTCATTTTTAAACACAATTATAGAATAGAGATGACGTATTTTAAATGAGTAGAGAATTATTAAATAAAATCAGGGATTCAAAAAAAATTAAAAAATAGGATTTTGAGATTTAATGAGTTTAATTAACTCCAGTTAATGATTTTATAGAAAAAAGAAAGCATGTTGAAAACTATAATTTTCAAAACATACTTTATTCTATTATCCCTGATTGGGATTTGATTGGTAATAAATGGTAATTACTACCATAGTTTATATATCTTAGTAAGAGAATCTAGGCGTGAAAATTAAAACAATAAACCCAGCAACGGAAGAAATTCTTGCAGAGTATGATTCGCTAACAGAAGAACAAGTCAATCATGAAGTTAACGATTCAAGAAAAATCTATGAATCAATATGGAAAAAAATTGATATTTCTGAGAGAGCAAAACTACTTCGAAATCTTGGACATATGTTATTACAAAGGAAGAAGGAATATGCCACGATCATTACAAACGAAATGGGAAAACCAATTACTGAGTCTATTGCTGAAGTTGAAAAATGTAGTTGGGTTTGTGAGTATTATGCAGATAATGGAAAAAAATTTTTGGAGCCAGAATTTATTGAAACAAATGCAAAAGACAGCTATGTTCGTTTTGATCCATTAGGTGTAATAGGTTGTATAATGCCT
>DATBIP010000084.1:0-4443 GCA_036556885.1 Nitrosopumilaceae archaeon | reverse complement strand
GTGTTTGAATCGTAGCTAAAACCAATAATAGGATATGAATATCCAAGTTTCTTTAATCGCTGTTTTGCAAGTAAAAATTTTTGTTGTGCATCAGACATATTATTACGAAGTCCATGAATCATAATAACTAGTTCTTTTGTGTCATATAATCTCCGGGAACTTGTTTTAGGATAAATTGTATATGATGAATTTTTAATTTTTCTACCATTAGTTAAATCATAATACCCACGTGTTGAAATTTTTATGATATGTTGTTGTTTTGTTGCCAACTGATTTTATTTTCCTAGCTTTTCCTTATGATTTTTAATATCAGACTCTTCAACTCTATTAAATAGCGGGGTCGGAGTTCCCAGATCATGTCCAGATGGAATAGATATCTCAGAGATTGAATCCCATCTTTGTTCAGATGCATTGCCTTCTAGTCCTAGTTGTGACCAGATTTTTTGTGAAGATTCTGGAATGAATGGATAAAGCGCAATGGCAAGACTTCGTACAGCGTTTACGGAGAGATACACACAGGTATTGGTTCCTGGTCCTTTTTTCCAAGGCTCTTTGTGTTGAAAATATTGATTAAAGCTTGCCGAGAATTCAAGGATTTTTTTCAGGGCACGGTCCAAATGGTTTTGTGTCATTAAATCTCCAAGTTCGTGAGAAAAATTTTTGATTTTTGTTTCTACGTCTTTATCTAATTGATCAAGGGCTTCTGGGTTTGGAATTTTTCCCTCAAAGCTCTTTTTTGTAAATCCTAATGCACGGTTCACAAAATTTCCTAGATTACCAATCATCTCTGAATTTATTTTTGTTGCAAATTCATCCCAATCAAAATTAATGTCGTCTTGAGAGTAGGGAGTAATTGAAATTAGATAAAATCTCAAGTAATCAGGAGGATAATATTTTAGAAATTCTTTTAGACCAATGTACCAGTTTCTGCTTTTTGAAATCTTTTTTGACTGTAGTGTAAGATGTCCTCTTGTTGGGATATAATCTGGGAGTTTGTATTCGTTATCTATTCCAATCCTCATTGCAGGCAAAAACAAGTAGTGATGATATACAATATCTTTTCCAATAAAGTGGTAGATATCAGCAGAATTCCAAAATTCCTTTCCGTCAATTCCTTTATCGTTAAGGAATTTCAAAGCTGTTGAGATGTAAGCAAGATGGTTATCAAACCAACCATAGAAAACCTGGCCAGAAGAACCTGGTATCGGAACACCCCAAGATATATCACGTGTAATGTCCCAGTCAATTAATCCAGATTTAATCCAATTTTGAACATATTTTTTAACATCTTTTTGAAGATTAGGAGCTTGATCAAGATATTTGTAAAGCGAATCTGTGAAATTTTTTAGCTTGAAAAAATAATGTTTTGTTTTTTCTTTTACAGGAGTCTGTCCACAAATTGAACAATGTGGATTGTCGATTTGTTCTGGAACACGACCACATTTTTCACATAAATCTGAATATTGTTCTTCTGCTTTACAGTATGGGCATGTTCCTATCACATATCTATCAGGTAAGAATTTTTTATCATTATTGCAATAAAATTGGATGATTTCTGATTCGTAAATATGTCCTGCTTTTTTTAGTTTATTAAATACCTCTTGAACGAATTCTATATTCTCTTTTGAGCTGGTTTTATAGAATAAATCAAATGCAATGTTTAATGCAGAAAAATCTTCAAAATCCCGTTTATTCCAGTATGCGACATATTCCTCAGGGCTTTTGTTTTCCTTTTCAGATTGAATTAGAATTGGAGTTCCAAAATCATCAGATGCACAAATGTAATATGCTTCAATCCCCTTTTGCTTTAGAAATCGAGTTGTTACATCAGCTGGAAGATACGTCGAAGATACATGACCTAGATGAATTTCACCATTAGCATATGGTAACGCACTTGTTATGATTGCTCTATCTTTCATGATACAGCGTTCCGAGGATAACCAACTTAAGTATAACCAAAAGTGAAATTTTCTTAATTAGTTGAATATTCCAATTAGAATAGAGCTAATTTTGAGGCCTAAAGATTTTGAGTTACTTGTTTGGCATGCCCCATCCTCGCTCGACTAGTTTTTTTACGGAAGCATCTTTTACGCAGGCTGGGTTTCCATTAGGCTTTAAAATCAGAGTATATTTGTCTCTGCAAGTTATTTCGTTTACCAATTTTCCTATCTTGAGTTGTTTTAAGGGAGTCATAGATACAAGCATGATCTTATTTTCTGTGTCAATTTTTAAAATTGGAGCTGAGATGAGTGACGCTTTGATACAATTAGGGCACGAATATGCAAATTTGTTATCCATCATTAATAGATAGTATTGTTTTTCGCCTGTAAGGTCAAGTGGTTCCATGTTCCATTTTCGTTTTATATCAAAACAAATTGTAAGAGTTTCTGATTGATTGATTGGAATCCCGTGATTGATTAATATACAATCATCGTAGGTTTGTTCAAGATGCAGATCCTGAAACCTGAGATTAAAATCCTCAGAATATTGTGGATAGTACGTATCTACTAGAAGATCATTTGAAGACCTTGAAAAATCTCTGTATATTATTGATGGATCTTCAACATCAACTCTGAACATATCTTTGTAAACTACATAGTTTTCAAGACCGTTGTTAGTAATCTTGAATTTTACCTTCAAAATATCAGAAGAATCTACAGGTTCATCTATCCAGTAAGGGATTGAAATTACTGATGTTTCTATTAGTTCAAAATCAATTATATCAAGATCATTAGATTCAGTAATAGCAAATGCATTTGTTAAAAACAAAGGAGTTAACAAAATAATAGGTAACAAAAAATGTTGTGTTAACATATTAATCACATATGTTGTGATTATAGTAATGATTTGGGAAAATTATAATTAAAAATCGTTGATTCATAATTTATTGGTGATTGAATTCAATTTTAGCCTACCTAAAGTATAACCTAACAAGTGCTCCGTACTGAACAAGAACTATTCGAAGGCACGAGCTTGAGAGTTTTCAGTACGGAACCTTACTTTTGATAAGATTCATAAAATAAACGGTTTATGCATTTACTGATCTAGATTTAGAGTTACGAGTTTAAGATAAAGAATAACTGTTCCTTGTTTTAATTCCAGCTATTCATATATGCAACTTGTTCTTTTGTAAGTTTGTCAATTTTGACATTCATTGCACTTAATGCGTCAAATGCAATTTGTTTATCAATTTCTTTAGGTACAGGAATTACCTTCTTTTCCATTTTTTTATGATTTTTAAGAATATACAGAATTGAGCCAAGCTGGTTTGAAAAAGACTGAGCCATAACCTCTGCTGGATGACCTTCTGCAGCAACAAGATTTGCAATTCTACCTTTTCCTATTAGGTAAATTTTCTTCCCATTTTGCAAAACACATTCATCTAGATTTGGACGTATCTCTCTAACAGATTTTGATTTTTTTAGCAAAAAGTTGGCATCTACTTCAACATCAAAATGCCCAACATTTCCTACAATAGCGCCATCTTTCATCGTCATTAGATGTTCTTTTCTAATTACACTAGTCATACCTGTACAAGTTATGAAAATGTCTCCGATTTTTGCAGCCTGTGACATTGGCATTACCTCGTATCCATCCATATGTGCTTCTAGCGCTTTGACTGGATCAACCTCAGTTACAATCACCTTTGAGCCCATTCCATGAGAACGTGCTGCAACACCTTTACCTACCCACCCATATCCAACTACTACAACACGTTTTGAAGCAAACATCAAATTCATTGCTCTAAGATAACCATCAATGGTGCTCTGACCAGTTCCATACCTATTATCAAACATGTGTTTTGTATCAGCATCATTGACTGCAATAACAGGATAGCGAAGCTTTCCCTGACTTTCAACCGCTTTGATTCTATTTACACCTGCGGTGGTTTCTTCTGTTGCTCCAAGAATTTTTAACGATTGATTTTGTTTTCCAAAGTGAGCTTTAATGTTTAGGTCAGAGCCATCATCTGTTAGAATATCTGGCTTGTGATTTAGTACCTGTTGAATACACCAATCATATTCTTTTGCAGTTTGACCTGCCCAAGCATAGATGTGAATTCCTTGTGATGCCAAAAATGCAGCAATATCATCTTGGGTTGTTAATGGATTTCCTCCACAAGCTGCAACAGTTGCGCCGAGCTCCTTTGCACCAATTAACAATACAGATGTTTCTTTAGTGATATGCAAGCAAAATCCAAGCGTTACTCCTTTGAGAGGTTGGGATTTTTTTAATCGATTAAGAGTATTATCTAGTATTTGCATGTGACTCCTTGCCCACTCATATGATAGTTTTCCTTGCTTTGCTAGTTTTGGATTTTTAATTTTGCTCAATGTAGTCCCAGAATCGATCTATACTATAAAATCCTATCATAATTTTATGCGAATCTAAATAAGTAACAAATTTAGTAAATTTTTTGATGGTTTGGAAAAAAGTTGCAGA
>DATBIP010000083.1:0-5351 GCA_036556885.1 Nitrosopumilaceae archaeon | reverse complement strand
GTTGCAGTTGTAAGTAAAAAACTCAGTAGATCTTATCTAGGATTTGAAATTGTAAAAGAGTATTACAAGTTTGCAAAAAAAAGACTAGACAAAAATCTTTATCGAATAAAAGAAGTTAATTGAATTATTTTTCAGAACTTGTCTGACTGGATTTTCCAATCTTTGAAGAAATTTGCTCTCTGAGCTCATCATCTGATTTGTTTTCAAATTCTATTCCAAGAGATTTTGCAATCGCTTCTAGCTTTTGCCTTTCATTTTGAACAGGGCCGGATATGTCTAGATTAGCGTTTGAAAAGTCTTTGAATTGTTTTTGTACCTCGTTTTTTGCTTTGCTGTATTCTCCGACGACTTTTCCTAATTTTCTAGAAACTTCAGGAAGTCTATTTGTCCCTAACAATACCAAGAGTGCAACAAAAATGATAATTATCCACTCACTACCCATAATGTTTAGCGAATATTCTAACACAAAATAGATATGATATTTCTAAAATTAAATATTCTGTTTCCACTGGATTTGTAATTTATTCCTCTTTAGCACTATTATACCAGTTACAATTAGCCCAATTACAAAAAATCCAAGATATGGCGCATCCTTTCCAAAAACATGTGAAACGATTCCTGCAAATAGTGGTCCTGCAGCCCATCCTATTCCAAAGGTTGCCTCATATGCCCCTATGAGTCCACCAGAAAATTTCTTTTGCACATTGCGCATAATTATCTCAAAGGTTAGTGGAAAATAGATTGTAAAGCCAAAGCCCATTATCAGCATGGCAATTGTGAACATCTCAAATGTAGACGAATAGAATACAACGAGCATCCCTCCAGCTATTGAAACTATGGTTGCCACCAAACTATGGAATGTTCTTTTTTCAAGAGGTCCTACAAACGCTAGAGTAACTAACCTCGAAATTCCAAAAATAAAAAACAATAACTCGATGTTAGACTCTGAAATGCCTCTGTCATTCATAAAAGCCGGATAAATAGTCAGAAATGTACCAAAGGCAGTACTGCAAAATATCAACATTAAAACAATTACAGGAAATTTGGTGATGTGCTTTATAGATCCAAAGCTAATCGTACTGTGCTGGGTAGTTTTCCCATATTTTGAAAGTAATAATCCTGTTATGATTGCAATAGCGATAATGTAAGTGGAGTATTGAAACAAAATTCTATACGTGACATCAAAGTTTTCTAGCAAGAAGGTTCCAATGAGGGGACCAGTCATTAGTCCTCCAACAAAAAACCCCATAAACTTTGCAATGGATTTGACTCGTCGTTCCGGCTCTTCTACCTGCGAAATTATTCTCTCACATGGTGGCCAAAAAAATGCATGAGCTATTCCAGTGAGTGCCCTAAAAAATGCAACCTCTGGAACTGACTGTGATATAGAAAGCAGATAGACTGAGGTAGTGTTTACGGCAATTCCTGCAGATAACAATAATCCATTATTGAATTTGTCAAGTAAAATCCCAACAAAAAGTGGAATAAACATGTAGGGAAGAAAATTTGTAAGACCAATGATTCCAAGCTCAAAGTATGATGCACCAATTACCTCCTTTGAAAAAACCGGAACTATGGGGTTGTGCATTCCATAAGATAGACCAACAATCAAGGCAGTCAGATAAACAAGAAGAATAGGAAGTTTCATGTTACTTGTAAGCAGCTACTATTATTGCCCCGCCCATCAGATCTTTTTCAAACTCTACCTTGGAAAATTTTTCTAACAACAAAGATTCAAGTTTTTTATTTTGTGGCCACCTCTTGTATGTTCCATATAGTGTTGCAAACTTTAAGCCTAATCTGCCTCCTGCAATTAGCGCAATGACTGGTAAAATTACCCTCAGATAAAACGAAACTCCCAATCTGATTATTGGCTCATCTGGTTTTCCTAAATCAACGATAACAAACCTTCCCCCATTTTTTAAAACTCGATGAATTTCTGAAATTGCTATTCTAAGATTTATTGCGTCACGCAGTGAATAACCACACAATACTGCATCAAACTCATTATTTGAAAATGGAATATGCTCAAAAACTCCCGAAACTAATCTTGGTTTCTCCTCAAAAAATTTACTTGTTTGTTGTAACATTGGAATTAGTGGATCATAAAGTGTAATGTGTATTTTACCGTCTACAACTTGAGTTGCAGTCTTTGACATGTTCCCAAACCCAGATCCTGCATCAAGAATACTATCTCCAGCTTTTACTCTTCCTTTAATTCCTCTAATCCTATGTTCCTTGTCTTTTCCTAGAGAAATGTAAGAGTTTACCTTATCATAAACTGGAATGATGTCGCGTAAAACATCTAAAACCTCATTCCAATAACTGCCTAAGCCCACAAAAAAATCTAGAATGCTCGTATATTATATTTGATGGTAGTTATCTCAAAGATTATTTTGTTGTTTAACGCGGGAATTTTTGACTAGCGGTTTTAACAAATTTCTCAATTTCACTTTCTGGAACTTTTTCAAAAGTTTGTTTATCTAGTTTAATCCAAGACATCTTGACATGTTTTGCTCCAACTTTTTTTTCATCTTTTAGATTAATTGCTGCTGTGGCCAAAGCTGCACCGTCTTGCAAAGTCATTTCGGGTTTGTAGTTTTTCTCCAAAAAATCGGTAACCTCTTCAGAGTTTGCCCCAATAGCTACTGCTGCATATGGTACGTATGTTCCACTAGGATCAGTGACAAAGATAGAGCCTCCTTTGTTATCTACCCCACCTATAATCAATGCAACCCCATATGGTCTGACCCCAGAATATTGCGTAAATTGATGGCATTGGTCAGCAAGATGTTTTGCTACCGTTTCTACCTCCACTGGCTCATCATAAGTCAATTTGTTGCTCTGTGAGAAGAATCTAGCATTATCAACCTGAACTCGTGCGTCTGGGATATAGCCTGCTGCAGCTACGCCGATATGTTTGTCGACTTGGAATATTTTCTGAGTAATATTAGATACCTGTAGAGAACGAGGATTTTCTTCGACTGCAATGATGACTCCGTCCTTGCATTTTACTCCGATCGCAAGAGTTCCACGTTTTACGGTCTCAATTGCATATTCTACCTGGTAGATTCTCCCGTCTGGAGAATACATAGTAGGCGTCATATCGTAGCCTCGTGATGCCATCATGTTAAAACGAGTTTTCTTATATTCAATTTAAGGGTTAGTTATTTCAAATTGACTTTACGATATCGAATTTGTAATGAATTTGGAATAGATTTGGAAATATAGTTTTAATTCATTATTTGATAGAAAGACACGGTTCAAACAAAATCATGGAAACACAACTATTAGATTTTAAAAATCTAATTAAGTCAAAATCAGAATCTGTAAATAGACAACCGGATCGCACAACGAGAAAATTACTGCTATACCTGTTTACTGGAACAAAGGGAGGATATACCCGATTAAAAATAATCATGCGCTTGGAAGCAAATCCACTCAATACTCATCAATTAGCACAAGATCTAAAAATGGACTATAAAGCGATACAACACCACATGAAGGTTTTAGAAAAAAATAATCTAGTGACAAAGGTTGGAGAAAAATATGGAGCAATATTTCATCTATCAAATTTCCTTGAGGCAAATATTTTCTGTCTATGTGAGGTTATTGAAAGATTAGAACAAAAGATGAACTCAAAGAAGGTTTACTATTGATCTTTTTACTAAAGTTTTGAAATAACTGATTTTATTCCTTACTAGTATCATCTACTTTTTTTTGTACAATACAGTGTTTATTCTAATTGTTACTATTTTTCTAGTTTTATAGAAAATGCCACAAGATTTCCTTTTTTTCTACTTGCAAATTGTGCAATTTTATCCATAAATCCATACTTTTTTTTCCTAAGTTCAAGTGCTGTTTTGAGTTCTTCATCTGTTACAAACTTTGCATTACCTAAAATCCATTTTCCTATAGGTTTACCAAGAAAAGTGCATGGTGCTATCCTAACATTTAGATTATTTTTTAGGCGTTTTACTTTTCCAGTTTTGTCTCTTGTAATCACATATATCAACTCATTATGAATGACAAACCAAACAGGTGTTTTTACGGCATGATTGTTTTTTTTATAGGTTTCAAGCGCGATGTATTTTTTTGCATGCAAATTTTGGAGCTCAGACATATAATCTACTGTGATTTTTAATTAATTTAGACATAGCGTCTTTTTGTTATTTTGGACAAATAACTAAATGACCTTCGGCCAGCTTGTACTGATCTCAATTCTTTGAATCCAGAAGAACATATGCCTAGAATTTTCATTGTTATAAAATAGAAATATGAATACAAGATTATAATTTGTATGCAACGATCGGGGATTTGCGGGTAATGAAAACCCTTTAGGGTGTTCTAGCCAAACTTAAATATAATCTGATGATCAGGATCTCGATCAGCTTGATTAAGAATGATCCATTTCTAAACGCAACAAAGCAGCTTGATGATGCGTGTCAAATTTTAAGAATCGACCAAGGCACTCGCGACTATTTGGCGATGCCAAACAAGATGATTAGAGTAAAAATCCCAGTGAAAATGGACAATGGAAAGATTAGAATTTTTACAGGTTTTCGTAGTCAACATAACAACGACAGAGGCCCATACAAAGGTGGAATCCGTTACTTTAACCCAGAAGGTGGCATCGAGTATATGGAAAGAGAGGTAATGGCACTTTCAGCTTGGATGACATGGAAGTGTGCAGTAGTCGACATCCCGATGGGTGGTGGAAAGGGTGGCATCTATGTTAATCCAAAAACTGAAAAACTAAGTGAAGCTGAGCTAGAAAGAATCACAAGAAGATTTGCATTTGCTATTTCTGAAATTATAGGACCACAAAAGGACGTTCCTGCTCCTGATGTTTACACAACAGGAAAAGAGATGACACAGATCATGGATACATATGGTAAGCTTCACGGTGTAGAATATCAACCAGGAGTAATCACAGGAAAACCACTTAGCATGGGCGGTTCTCTTGCAAGAGATGTAGCAACTGGACTAGGTGCTGCATATTGTGTAAGAGAAGCAGCAAAGGTAACGAAGCTAAAACTACGAGGTGCCAAGGTTGTTTTACAGGGCTTTGGAAATGCAGCTACCTATGCTGGTGAGTATCTTGAGAAGATGGGTGCCAAAGTAATAGCTGCAAGTGATTCAAAAGGCTCTATAATTAATCCAAACGGCATTAAAACTGCCAGTCTGCTTGAATACAAGAAAAAGAAGGGCTCTGTTGTGGGATATCCGGGTAGCAAGACAATATCTACTGAACAATTACTCACAACAAAATGTGACATTCTAGTTCCAGCAGCGTTAGAAAACCAAATTAACGCAAAGATTGCAAATAACCTAAAATGTAAAATTATTGC
>DATBIP010000082.1:0-10823 GCA_036556885.1 Nitrosopumilaceae archaeon | reverse complement strand
TTGGTAAAATTTTTCATCATATATTATTCGAGCTCTATTTTCTTCCATATGGGTTGTTACACTTTGAATAACTTCACCTAAGGTTTTGTTATCAACATAAAAATCCCTAGATTCGATTTCAATTTCATTTTCTCCGAATTTAAGCTTAATTTTTGCCATTTGATTTTTCTAGGCAAGATTTAATTTATTTTGTTAGCTCTAAGTAGCTTAAAGAAGATATCAAAACTTTTACACATGTTATCTGGTTTTTACTCATTTAGTTTTAAAAACCAGTTTCTCAAAGATACTTCGTGAAAACAGGTAGGAAAGTCTTACTAGTAGTGTTAATTGTAGGAGTTGTAATATTTGGATATTCTCAATATATTTTAGCTTCTCAGATAGGTGTAATTGTTACTAAAAATGAATTTCTAGAAAAAACTGATGCAGGTTCATTATATAATGTTCAGTTGGAGTTTGATAATCCTTCTTTGTTAATACTAAATGCTGGTAAAACTGATTTTACAATTACTGTTGAAGATACCAAGATTGCTGATGGAGTATTAGAACCGTTCATTCTTCCTTCAATGAGTAAAGTTATCGTAAAAGGAACTTATTTGGAAGAACAGAAATCCGAAATTATAGACGAACAATCACCAAAAGTAAAGATCAGTGGAGTCACAAAATATGATATCTTTTTTACTTCCATTGATGTTCCTTTCATTTATTTCCCTTCGGAAGAACAAGCAAGAGGATTTATACATCAAAACTAGTTTGAAAAAATTGTGCTTACAGTTTTTGGTTCAACTGCACTTGATACAATAAGAACTCCAACTAAAGTTGTAAAGGGAGTTTTAGGCGGTGCAGCAACGTTTGCTGCCATTTCAGCTAGTTATTTTTTAAAGCCTGGTTTAATAGCTGTAGTAGGAAAAGATTTCCCAAAAAAATACTATGATATACTTTCAAAATATCTTGATCTTTCTGGTTTAACTGTAGATGATGGAAAAACTTTTCATTATGATGGAAGTTATGATGAAACTCTAAGCATGAGAACTACACTAAAAACAGAACTAAATGTTTTAGCGAATTTCAAACCCAAAGTACCTGAAGAATACAAAAAATCTGAATATGTATATCTTGCAAATAATGATCCTGAACAAAATGTTGCTTTAATCAAGGAATTTGATAAGATTAAGTTTTCGATGTGTGATACCATAGAGTTTTGGATTGCGCACAAAAAACTTTCTGTTATTAATATGATTAAAGAAGTTGACGCTGTAGTGATTAATGATGAGGAAGCCAAACTTCTAACAAAAGAACATAATTTGATAAAATGTGCAAAAAAAATTATGAATTGGGGAGCAAAGTATGTAGTAATAAAAAAAGGAGAACATGGTTCTCTTCTTTTCTATGATGATGTAATTTTTCCATCTGTTGCTTTTTCACTGGAAGATATAGTAGATCCCACTGGAGCAGGAGATTCATTTGCAGGTGCTATGATAGGCTATTTAGCAAGCAGAAACACTACAAATCTTTCAACTATAAAAAAAGCAGTCATTTATGGTAATGTTTTAGGATCTTTTGCTGTAGAAAAATATGGTTTAGATGGTATTTTGAATCTAAATAATTCACAAATTACAAAAAGAGTCAATCAATATGAAAAAATGATTCGTTTCTGAAACATTTAAGTTCTTAAGATCAGTGAAGAATTTAGAAACCTTGACGCAAGAAGTTTCAGAAAATATTGCAGATAGATTAGAGTCAATTTTTAGTCTTCAGAAAGGTCTTGCAAACATGATGAGTTTAGAGAGATACCCTAAAGATGTTGAAGGACGGGTTGCAGCGTTATGTACTGCTATAATTCATGAAGCAGTTGAATTGCAACGTACAACTAACTGGAAATGGTGGAAAAAACCTGTCCAATTTAATGAGGCTGAAGCTAGAGAAGAACTCATTGATATATGGCATTTTGTAGTTCAAGCATCATTAGAGCTGAATTTGTCTCCTGATGATATACTAACTGAATACAAACGAAAAAATGAGATTAATCGTAATAGACAAAAAAGTGGATATTAGTTTTTAATTGATTTTACCAATTTAGAGATCTCTTCTAAGTTTGTTACTCCAATTTTGTTTATTATTCTAACTTTACTTCGAAATTTTTCAACTTCATTTTGTGTAACAGTAAGAGTTGGATCAGGACTAGATGAATTAATGATTCTACCATTATTGTGAATACCATTACTATACAAATCTAAAAGAGAGTTTCCAGATTTATGACCTGGCACTTCTTTTCCACATACAATTAGTGTTTTTATGTTTTGGCTTGAATTGACATAACGAATAATTGAGTCAATTCCTTTATTTTCAGATAATAATCTCCCAACCAAGTTAATTTCCTTCATCAAATTTGAATTTGCAATGGTTTTCAGTAGTGAAATACTAGAAAGTGTACAAATAGAAATAGAAGATTTTGGATTTCCTAGATATACTTCTTCGGTAATAGGGAATATGGTTTTACAAACTTCGCCTAGAATATTTCCAAGAAGATTCATTTTATCAGAGATTCACGTACAGTTTTTGCTATGAATTCTAAGTTTTTAGCAGAAACTAGAGGGTGAATTGGTAATGATAAGACGTGAGATGCAGCCCAGTCAGTGTTAGGTAATTTTATTTTTTTATTGTAGAAAGGAGTTTTATGGATTGGGGTAGGATAGTATGTGACTGCACCAATTCCTTTGGAATTTAATTTTGCTAAAACTTTATCTCGTTTTTTTGTTTCAATTGTATACAAATACCAATTAACTTTCTCATTTTTTCTTTCTTTTGGAATTTTAATATCTAAATCTGAGATTAGTTCTGAGAGAATTTGAGCATTTTTTCTTCTTTTAATTAAGAAATTTGGTAATTTTTTAATTTGTATTTTTGCTATAGCGGCACTAATTTCAGGTAGACGTAAATTTAATCCAAGGATTCTAGTATCATAACCATGTAACATGCCATGGTTTCTGATCATTCGTAATTTATCAAAAAGTTTTTTCGAGTTTGTAACAACTAATCCACCTTCTCCTGCAGTCATAACTTTAGCAGGATATAGACTGTAACAACCTAACTCTGAAAATGTTCCAGTGTGTTTACCATTATATGTAGAACCTAATGATTGTGCTGCATCTTCGATTATTTGTAAGTCATTTTTATTAGCAATTTCTGAAATCTGATTCATGTATGCTATATTTCCGTAAAGATGTACTGGAAGTATAACTTTGGATTTTTTTGTAATCTTTTTTTCTAAATCTGTGGGATCCATCGTATAATTTTCTTGGAGAATATCAACAAAGACAGGTTTAGCTCCTACTGAGATCACAGCATTGGCAGTTGCTACAAAAGTAAATGATGGCAAGAGTACCTCATCACCCCATTTGACATCAAGAGCATATAGGGCAGCTTGTAATGCAGCTGTTCCAGAATTTACAGCTACGGAAAACTTTGACTTAACAAATGAAGAAGCGGCTTTTTCAAATTCTTGAACATGTTTACCTCCTGAATTTGCTGCGGATGTAAGAGCTCCTCCTCGTAAAACTGAAACAACCTCGTCTAGTTCTTCTTTTCCAAGTATGGGAATATTTATTGGAATT
Source organism: Nitrosopumilaceae archaeon (assembly GCA_036556885.1). GTDB lineage: Archaea > Thermoproteota > Nitrososphaeria > Nitrososphaerales > Nitrosopumilaceae > CSP1-1. The sequence goes on along the minus strand of DATBIP010000082.1, from coordinate 7,212 downwards.
TTCATAGCAGGTTTGATATCAATTACTTTAATAAACTTCATTTAGATTTCAGTGAATTTTTATACCACATTATCAGGCAAACGGCATAAATGGAACCACGTCATTTACAAGAGACTGACACTGGGTACAAGATCTTTCTTTACATCTTTTACGTATGTGCTTTCATGATGGCCTCAATTACAGCATATGGAATTTATGCAATGTATGTTGAATGGGATGAAAATGGCTCCTATGTCATGGGCGAAGTCTTAGTTAAAACTGAGATACCTTTCGAAAATTTTGCAAAGCTTACTACTTGGCTTTTTTTCTCAACAATAATTGGTTGGTACTGTGTATCTAGAATTGGATGGAAAAAAACTACTAATTTGATAACATGGAAGATGGCATTATTACAGTTAATGTTACTTGGTTTTGCAATAATTTGTTTATACGAAGTGTTGTATAATTTTACAGTACTCAATGCTCAGATTTCTGCTGGGATTATTGATGGGCAGGTTCCTGATATTGATTCGTTAACAATAGCTTACCCAGATCCAGACAGACCTTGGAATCTTATATTTGCCACAAAAATTTTCCTTGTAGGATTTATAATTAGTTCACACGCATTTTATCTAAGTACAAAACCAAGAAAGAAACTAGATACGTAACTTTATAGGGTAATTTTTTGGATCTGTTTTGATTTGGATATTACAGAGAAATTTGAGTTAATTGCAAAACCACCAACAGAAGAGATAGTGACACAAGATGAGATGATGAATCTTTTAAAAACAAATTCTCATCCAAAACATTACATCGGTTTAGAAATTTCTGGTTTTTTACACCTTGGTAGTTTGATTAGTACTGGGTTTAAGATCAATGATTTTATTAAAGCTGGAGTAAACTGTACTGTTTTTTTGGCAGATTGGCACACTCTAATTAATGATAAACTTGGAGGAGATTGGGATACTATTTCTAAAGTTTCAAAATATTTTGCAGATGCTTTCAAACTTGTATGCCCAGGAGTACACATTGTGCTTGGTTCTGAGCTATATGATTCTAAAAAAGAATATTGGTTTGAATTTGTCAATTTTACAAAACATATGTCACTTGCTAGAACTATGAGAACATTAACAATAATGGGTAGAACTGAAAATGAAGAAAAGGTGGATCTTGCTAAGCTTCTATATCCACCAATGCAGGCAGTGGATATTCACTCTTTAGATCTAGATATTGTTCATGCAGGTATGGATCAACGAAAAATTCACATGCTAGTACGAGAGATTTTTCCCAAAATGAAGTGGAAGGTTCCTGTTGCGGTTCATCATAGACTTCTTCCTGGACTTTCTGAACCCACTGCAAATGATTCAAAAATTCTAGGCAAAATGAGTAAGTCTGATCCAAATTCGGGAATTTTCATTCATGATTCAGATGATGTGATAATTTCTAAGATAAAAAAAGCATGGTGCGAGGAGGGAAATATAGAAAATAATCCTTTGTTAGAAATTTCAAAACATGTAATTTTTCATGAATTCAAAGAAGTAAAAGTAGAACGTCCAGAAAAATTTGGAGGAAATATTACATATTATAATTATTCAGAATTAGAAGCTGATTTTGCCGCAAGAAAATTACATCCGTCAGATCTAAAACAGACCGTAGCCAATTATTTAATTAAAATTATTAGTCCTATTAGAGAAAAATTAAAAATTAGTGATGAACTTTATTCAGCTATAAAGAAAAGTGCCTGATAAAATCTGATTTATTTTATCTTTAATGAAGGGTTTGTTTGTTCAAGATTATATTTTGATTGATAGCCTCTAGGATTTATCATCAGATCCTTGTAATTGTATGTAGATGAATTTCCTACAATAACTGTACTAATCATTCCTAATTGATCGGAGTGTTTTTCTAGATTTTCAAGATCTGTTAAGACTACAGTCTGAGTTTCTCTAAAAGCGCCTTTTATTATTGCAACAGGTGTAGATGGTTTTCTGTATCTTAATAGAATTTTTCTAGTATCTTGAAGTTGATGAATTCGTTTTTTACTTGCTGGATTATAAATTACAATTACAAAATCACCTTGGGCTGCAGCTTCCACTCTTTTAACAATAATTTCCCAAGGAACTAGTAGATCACTCATACTTAGAACAGCAAAATCAGTCATTAGTGGAGAACCGACAATTGCTGCACATGAATTTAGAGCTGAAACTCCAGGAATAATTTCAACTTGTAAACCATTTTTAGGATCCCAGTCTGATTCAGCAAGTATTTCATAGATTAATCCTGCCATTCCATAAATTCCTGGATCTCCACTAGAGACTAGGGAAACAATTCTTCCTTCTTTAGCAAGTTCAATACATTGGTGTGCACGTTCCACTTCTTGTGTCATTGCATACCGATAAACATCCTTTCCGTTAATTAGATCCTCAACTAGACCAACGTAGGTATCATAACCTACAATTGTATCACTTTCTTCAATAGCCTTTTTTGCACGAAAAGTCATATGGTCATGATGACCTGGTCCTACTCCAACAATGAAAAGTTTTCCAGTCAAGATAAGGGCAGACTCTTCATTTGATAATTTATCCGTTTTCTGAAGTTGAATTTGTTAATTGGAATGGATCTATGATTGGACAATTAATGATATATTCAGAATTCATTGGTCTTGCAAGATTAACTGTAATTTTTTCTTCAGACTGAAATGCGTCTATATCTGATATAGTTTCAAGAATGGATGAATTCTTTGGATCATTCCAAGAGATCGTAAAGATTCTACACATAGGACTATAATTATCATCACCAGGTATAGTAGATGCTATACCAGGTTGGAATCCTAGGAGACCTTGACCCTTTATACCATCCATAAACTGAAATGAATCTATAGCTGCTGAATTTGCAATTAGATTTGCGTTGGTTGGGGCATTAGTTACTCCCATAAGATTTGCAGGACCTGATGGAGTTGCATCGGTTACAATGGAGTATATTGTAGTTCCGTTTGGACCCCAACTCCTGTGTGCAATGAATGTGACTGTCATGTTATCTTTATTGATTTCTAGTATCTGTCCTCCTTCATACTTTGTTTCTTCTAAGAGTGATGTATCCTGCCTTACGATCATTTGACCTTCGGGCCAAACAATTTGTGGCATGTTAATCACCACATCGGTATGTTTAACTTCAATTCTTCCAGCATTTTCTGCTTTTTTTATCGCTTCTACAGATTCTAGAGATTCTGCAGTTTGACCTGATTTCCATGTTACATCAATTACAGACCTTAATGCACTGTACTGTTCCTCTTGAGCTGGAGTACTTGAAAATACTTCATTTTGAAAACCATGAATTCCTTCTCCAGAGATTCCATTTTTGAATATGTAGACTTCTTGCAGAATAGATTTTGAGGCATTACCAAGAGGTGGTGCATATTCAACTTTCCAGTTCTGTTTTTTTGTTATAATATTTGCATGTGCTTTATCACTTGTGTCTGTAATTATGTAATAAACTAGTTCATCATTATACTTGCCTACATGCATAGGAATTATTGCTGGAATATTTACTCTAGATAATTTTAATGAGGGTTCTTCTTTTTGAATTTCTAATTTTTGCATTATAATTTCTGTGGGTTGCCCCCTAATCCATCCGTCTACACTAACAGTGGAAGTGAATGGACTAGATTGCTTTGAATGTAAGGCCAAGGCAGCTCCCGTAAACTCAATAGTTCCTGAATTGGTTCCAGGATCAATTGATGTTAAACCGTATATCGTTTTTCCATCTACAGTCCATGTGGGTTGTCCTTTTGCTTGTTCGTTCAAGATTTCATGCAGAATTACGATCTGAACTGGTTGATTGGCAGTATAGGTAAGAGAGCCATCATATAGTGTTCCTTGATTAGGAGAAAGAATTAATGCTAATTGTTCGCTCTCATGACCTTGACCAGGATCTTGTGAAGACGTAATAGTTTCAGTAAAATGAAATTTTTTAATAGAATTAGCATCTACGAGTTGTTCTGTAAATGAAGCAATTGCAATGGTACTTGCTATAACAACACCTAAAACAATAATGATGGCAATCTTAATCAATGAAATTTGAACCTGCTGTTTCACATAAATCCTTTTGCCAGATTTTGGACTTTTAGAAATTCAGTTAATTTTTTGAGAGCTCAAATTCATCGTGCAGAGCCTGTACTACTGAATTACATTCAGAATCTTTTACCACAAAAGCAATGTTTAATTCAGATGATCCTTGTGCAATCATGACAACATTTACTCTTTTTTTCTCAACAGCTCCAAATACTCTGGAAGCTACCCCTACTGTTCCTCTCATACCAGAACCAATTAAGGCAATTATGGAGACATCAGTTGTAACTTCAAGTTTTTTAATTATTTTCCCAAGTAGATTCATCTCTAATGCACTAACTGCTTTATCGAGATCAGTTTTTTTAACAACTATAGAGATACTTGATTCTGATGGACTCTGAGAGATCATCATAATGTTTACACCAGATTCCGCCAGAGTTGAAAATATTTTCGCTGCAGTTCCAGGAGTTCCTACCATACTTCCTCCTCTTACATCTATCAAACCATTATTACGAATAGCGCTTACACACTTTACAGTTTTTTTTGTAGCAATATCTGGAGAGGCTGTGACAAAAGTTCCTAGATTAGTAGTGTTAAATGAGCTTCTTATTCTCATTGGAATTTTTTTTGATAGTAGTGGCTCAAAGGTTCGTGGATGAATCTGTTTTGCACCAAAAAGAGCCATCTCTATTGCTTCGATGTATGAAACTTCTTTGAGAACCTTGGCATCTTTTACAATTTTTGGATCAGCAGTCATTAATCCATCAACATCACTCATAAGCCAGATTTCATCGGCATTTATGCAAGAAGCAATCGTGGTTGCTGTGTAATCCGAACCTCCTCTACCAAATGTAGTAACGCTTCCATGTTGATCTGCGCCAGAGAAACCACCAACTATTGGAATAATTTTTTTATCCAAAAGTGTACCGACTGTTTTGGAGACTCGTATTTTAGTTGTATCCATTAATGGACGTGCTTTACCAAAATTAGAATCAGTAACTATTCCAACTTCTTTACCTGTAAGAGGAGTTGATTTACTTCCAAAATCAAGTAATGTAAAAGCTACCAGATTAATTGATAATCTTTCTCCAAATGAGATTAAGTAATCTAAAGAACGTGGTGTTACTTCTCCTAATAGAATCATACCATGTAATAATTCTTCAAGTTCAGTAAAATCAGAATTTAGTTTGTCTAGTAGTTTCTTTCTGTTTTGAGATTTTTTTATTGAGTTTTTAGCAAGTTGGTTATGTTTTTGGATAATTTTTTTTATGAGTTTATTTGCTTGTTCTTTATTTCCCTTTTGAATTAATTTTGAAATTTCAATGAGATCATCTGTAACACCACTTACCGCAGAGCAAACAGCAACTATCTGATTTTTCTTCGATAATGAATGGAGATAATTACTTACATCTCTAATTTTTTTATCAGAAGAAATTGAGGTTCCCCCAAACTTTACAACGAGTTTCAAATCAGTATAACCTGTTTTAATTAATCCTTAAATGCTTTAACTTTCCACTCGAGGAGCTAGATAGAAGTGAATTCTGCCAATATTAGCAACCTTGAACTCTATTCTCAGTGGTTTTGCACTAGAGTATTCGCATAATACTGAACCTGCTGTGGTACCGACTGCCTTTACAACAGGATTGAGATATTCAAGGCTGTAGGTTCCGATACTTTCTTGTTTTACAGAAATATCAGTTAATTCTGCCATTCCTTTTTCCAAGTCAATTACAACCTCTCCCGAATCTCCTTTGCCTAAGAACTCCGCTTTTGAAGGTGTTGCTTTGATTGTTAAATAATCTGATACAACCTGAACATCTCCTAAGATTTTATCAAATGCAGTTGAAGTTAATCCAATTCTAGCATCGTAGGGAATTTTAGGAAGTGGGGTGTCTGATGCAGAGCTTTCAATTAGTCTCATTTTGTATTTTTTATTTTTACCTATAGTAACTAGAAGCATATTGTCCTCAGAAATACTAATTTCAATACTATCTTGTTTATCAGCTCGTTTGATTAGTTTTGAAAATTCATCAACTCGAACCCCAAACTTGGTATCGCTATCACATTCATATTTTTCAAATGCTGAATTTGGCCAAGATATGTCAATTAATGCAACATGAGATGGATCCATTCCTCTAAAGGTTATTCCTTCTGCATTTGACACAAAAGTAGCTTCTTCGACTAATGTAGAAATTGCAGATATTATTGCTTTAAGATCATCAGAACCACTTGTTTTAGCAGAGAACACCAAAGTTAATCACTTCTCTAAAATGTTCAATTTAACGTTATGCGTAGTTTCTCCAAGTATGATTACATTTTGTGCATCTATAGAATTGGGTTGTAGGCTCATCAGCACTTCGAGTCTGTAGCATCCACCATACTGCTTCGGTGTTTCCACATTTTTCACAATCTATTGTGATTGAAGGTAAGGTTTCTTTGCCCTCGTTTTCATCTAGTATGTTAAATTCTGAGGTATCATCTTTTCTTTCTTTTTTGTTTTCTTTGAGACCACTTTCAGAATAACCACACTTTGGACAACTCAATGAAGAGACATCATTACCTTTTTTTAGTCGTACCTCGCACGTGGGGCAAAACTTCATTTAATTTACCTTAATTTTGGAATTAAATAATTTTTTTAACTCATCAACTGATTTGATTGCTGCATCTGTAGCAGCAGTAATTTCCTTTATTGGATTTCCTTTTGTAGAGTTTACTCTCATCCAACATTCATTGGTCAGTGGATGTTTCATAATGAGACCAGCAAAATCAATATCTTTTTCTTTTAAAAGCTCATGCTGAACAATGTATAACATTCCAATATCTGATTCTTTGATAGAAAGGCTAACTTCTTTTGGAGAAGCTTTCAAGATTTGCGCATGCATCGCATTCGAAAAAGAACTTATTGTAGATATAAATCATTATGAACGATTAGGAATAATGAACGAAAATTTCATTTCGGATATCAAATTAATAAAAGATAAGGAGGAATTTTCCTTGGATGATACAATAGCTATTGATGTAAAGTTTTCAATTCAAGGTGCAATTCGTGAAGCCTTTAATGAGAAAAATTGGACAAAGGCCTATAACAAAAATGATAATTTATTCAAACTGAAATATGGAGTAAAGCTCGTTTCCGGTGGTATAAGAAAACATGAACTGGGTAAAC
>DATBIP010000081.1:0-24541 GCA_036556885.1 Nitrosopumilaceae archaeon | reverse complement strand
ATTACGGAACATCTGTGTTTGAAGGAATACGTGCATACTGGAATTCCAAAAATCTTTTCATTTTCAGACTAGAGGATCACATTAAACGATTTAGAAATTCAGGAAGATATTACTCAATTTCTTTAAAGTTTAGTAACAAACAGATTGAAAATGCAATAATCAATTTATGCAAAAAAAATAAGATGAAAAAATCCTGTTATATTCGTCCATTTTATTTCGTTGGAGAATATGGGATTAACCTTCATGTTACAGAGAAGGCACCAACTATCGTTGCTATCTTTATGTTTCCTTTTGGGGATTTATTTAATAAAAAAGGTATAACCGCGGGAGTTTCGTCGTGGAGAAAATTTAGTGTTTCTACTACTCCGCCACAAGCAAAAATGGGAGGGAATTATCTAAATTCCATATTAGCCACCCAAGAAGCAAAAAGGAATGGATACGATGAAGCTATTCTTTTGGATAAATTAGGAAATGTAAGTGAGGCGCCAGGAGAAAATATTTTCATTGTAAAAAATAATCAGATTATTACACCTCCTCTTAGTTCATCAGCATTAGCAGGAATTACAAGAGACTCGATATTTCAATTAGCTAAAGACAGGGGATATAAGGTAGTTATTAGAGAAATTTCACGAAGTGAATTGTATATATCTGAGGAAGTTTTTCTTTCAGGAACTGCTGCAGAAATAACCCCAATAATTAGAATTGATAAAAATGAGATCGGGAATGGAAGAGTAGGAACTATAACAAGTGAGATAATGTCAGATTATACAGATTTGGTAATGAACAGAAATGAAAAATATTCAGAATGGTTAACAAGAGTGTATTAGAATGAAGGTAGTACAAATTGGAACAGGGGGTTGGGGGAAAAACCATACAAGAATTTTGTCACAGTTAGGAGTTCTTTCTGCAGTTTGTGATGCCAATAAAGAAAGGAGTAAAGAATACGCTAACAAATATTCCGTAAATAGTTATGAATCTGTTGATGCATTATTAGATTCAGAGACATTTGATGCAGCGTTTATCTGTACTCCGACTTCAACTCATTTCCAAATTGCATCTAAGCTAATTCAAAAAAAGAAAAATGTTTTTGTTGAAAAGCCTTTGACTTATCATTCCGAAGAAGGTGAAGATCTTCTTAATCTTGCAAAGAAAAACAATGTACTATTAACATGTGGTTATATTGAGAGATTTAATCCAGCAGTAGGGTTAGTAAAAGATTATGTAAAAACAAAAAAATACGGTGAACTTGTGATGCTTGAATTTCATCGTGAAAATAGAATGCCTATCCACATTAAAGATGTTGGAATAATTTATGACACATCAGTTCATGATATAGATACGGCAATGTGGCTTTTTGATGATACACCTGAAGTTGTTTTTGCAAGAGCAGGAAGTATCAACCATGAGTATGAAGATTTTGCAAGCATAATGTTAGGATTTAAAGATAATAAAGTTGCAATTATTTCGTCAAACTGGATTACGCCCACAAGAGTTAGGAACTTTAATGCGGTTTGTACTGAAGGAATAATCTCTTCTGATTTTATTTCACAAGAGGTTAGAATTGAGACTAAAAACGATACTGAGATTCCAAGGCATGAGATACAGGAACCGCTACTACTTGAGATTCAGAATTTTCTAGGGGCAGTAGAAGGAAAAAATGAGTTAATTGTTAAACCAGAACAGGCTGTTAATGTTACAAAAATTGCTGAGGCATCACTTTTATCTAGCCAAAAAGGTACACCAATTTATCTAGAGTTAAAATGAATAAAAAAATGATAGATATTCTTGCATGTCCTATAGATAAACATCATCCACTTGAAATCTTTGAATCAAAATCAACAGACGATAAAGTTGTGGAGGGAGCGCTATATTGTACTAGTTGTTCTAGGTTTTATCCCATTATTGAGGAAATTCCTATAATGCTTCCTGACGAATTAAGGGACAAAAAACAGGATATTGATTTTCTTAGCAATAATCAAGAAAAATTACCTGCAAAAATAATTAAGCAGGCTTCTCCATGGCATCTTTGATATATTTTGGTTACAAATTTCATTTCTGATAAGGCAAAAATTGGAAAGAATGTCAAGATTTGGCATTTTACTTACATTGGAGATAATACGGAAATTGGAGATAATGTAAAAATTGGTTCACTTGTTCATATTGATTATGATGTAAAGATTGGTGAGAATTCGATGATAGAAGGTTCAGTGTACATCCCACCACTTTCTCGAATAGGAAAAAGAGTCTTCATAGGTCCTGCAGCTTCACTAACTAATGATCCATATCCACCAAGTGGAAAAATGATTGGAGTTTCTATTGAAGACGGTGCAATAATCGGTTCGCGTGCAGTAATAAAAGCTGGTGTGACTGTAGGCAAAAACAGTGTGGTTGCTATGGGAGCTGTCGTTACAAAAAATGTTCCTGATAACACAGTAGTTGTTGGCATTCCAGCTAAAAAGAAATACTCTAGAAAAGAATATGACAAAAAACAAAAGCTGTGGATTGATAACTAAACCTTAAGAGTTGTTCTAAAAATCCAATTCTTAACTTTGGAGAGAATAAAGATCCAAGAAATAACCAAAGCAATTGAGATAACTGCCTTAATTCCAGAAGAAATTATCAAATTAAGCTCACCATAATCAGTAATTGAAATTGGTGCAAGGATAAGAACTGCTATTCCTCCGCCGATGATAATTAGAATCCACATCGCAAAAATAAATACAAAAATCGATGAACCGATCATAGTGAAATCCCCATCATAAATGCTGTAACAATAGATAATATTCCTGAAAATGCTGTGAGCCTAAAAATTACAAAACCAACCTCTTTTTCTGAAAGAGGTTTTCCTCCTGCAAGAATTAATCTTACCAAGGTAACACTTGCGTCTTTATCAGAGGTTGCCTTTAGCTTAAAATCTTCTGTCAGGGTAACTGGCTTTGCTTTAATTTCTCTATGTTCTACAATTCTTTTCATACTTGATAAAAATAAGAAAGAGTTGATAATGGCTGGACCAAGTGCAACTGCAGCAATTACTTCTACTTGACCCACTATTGCAATTGCACCATACATTGCACCAAGGGTTAGAGCACCTGAATCTCCAGGAAAAATTTTACTTGGAAATTTATGATATTTATAAAAAGCTAGTGATACAAAAACAAGTGAAAGACTCAGAATCGCAATTTCATATTTTTGTAAGATAATTAATGAAATTGTTAAAGCAGTTCCCGCAATTACCATAAAACCACTTGCAACTCCATTTAAAACATCAATTGAATTGATTGTGTTACCAGTTATTGAAATCATTATTACAACTACAGCAATGTAGAGAAGAGGAATCTTAACTTCACCAAATAATGGAAAAGAAAGATCAGAGTCATATACTCCAAATACAAGTATGGGGATAGCTGTTGCTACAAGTGCTAATGGTTTGAACCATCCACCCATGACTTTTTTGTCGTCTACTAATCCAACAAAAAACGCAAGGCCGGTAGTAATTAAAATTGCGATAATCTCTATCATTGGAAAAAAAGAATAAAGAACAATTCCAGAAATTATGATTCCAGCTATCAATGATGGGCCTCCGGGTCTTGCAATCATTGCTCCGCCTTTTCTATGATAATCTTTAACAGTACTATTTCGTTTTTCAAGTGCCTTGATTAGAAATGGAGTAATTACAAATACTGTAAAAAATGCTGTAGCTGAGACAATTATGGCTGCTATGATTTGTTGTTCCAATTATCTACCTTTTTGTAACTGTGACTTGATGTTATCTGCAAGTGTTGAACCAATTTTATCAATTTCTGCTAATTTTTTAACTGGAATTTTAGAAAGATCATCTAGCGTTTTGACCCCATGATTATACAATTTTCGTGCACGAATTCTTCCTATTCCCTTGATTTTCACAAGGTCAATTAGTTCCTCTCGAATTCCGTAGATTACCCTTTTTCTTAATATATCTAATTCCTCAAGCAACTCTGCTTTTCCTGCCTGTTTAGCTAGCTCTCGAAGGCAGTAAAGCAACCATTCTGCAGTTTGAACCATTCTATGCATGTCTCCAGATTCAATCTTCAGATTATCTGACAACGAAATTTCAGATGATTCAGTTATCCATGATTGCAAGGCCATTAAACTTCGGGAACAATCGTATTCTGAAATTGGTTGTATAAGCTCAGTGGAATTATTTTCAAGCATAACAGTAAGAGTCTCATAGTCTTTGTTTCGCAATGAGAATTTTGGGAAGAATTCTTCACAATTACTAATCAAATGCAAAATGCCCAGAGTGTGTTTTTTTCCTTCGGTGATAAATTCAAGTGAATCTCTGAAATAAGTAGCAGTTAAGGGATCGATGTATAGTTTTGAAACTTTTTTACCAAAATCAGTTCCAACAAATCTTTCTCCTTTTTTTATGATAAAATTTTCAGTCAAAAGAAATTTTGTTGCAATGTCTATTCCAAATTTTATTGTAGGTTTACTCGATTGTAAACCACCCAATGTTTGCAAAAAGAAATCTAGAATTTCATCTTTTTTTATACCTGGACTAGTAACAATTAAGCTAAGAACATGGGTTCTTAGAGATTTATCATCAGTTATCTTTGATATAATTGGTTCAGGTTCTCCATTAACATAGTAGTCAATTAACTCGGGACCATTATAATTTCCAACTATTATCGCTTCTCCATAATCATCATATTGCGGCCTTCCAGCTCTGCCACAAAGTTGTTTATACTCTAAAACACTAATTGGTCGATTAGCTCCTACCCGTGAATTGTATCTACTTATACTTGAAATTACGACTCGTCTTGCGGGAAGATTTACACCTGCTGCAAGTGTAGGAGTTGCGGCTAGAAGTTTAATTCTACCATTTCTGAATTCAGTCTCCACTGTTTGTCTACAATTTGGATTAAGACCTGCATGATGAAATGCTACTCCTTTTTTCACCAACTCTGCAAGGGTTTTTACTAGTTCAGTATGTTCATTGTGTTCAAGAATTTTTTTTGAAATTTTTTCAAGCTCCTCACGTTCTGATTGTTTCAATAAATTTAGGATTGCATCTGAAGCCTTGGCAGCAAGAGAAGAAGATCTTGTTCTTGTTTCAGCAAATAGTAATGATTGGCCTCCACCCATGACTGACTCTATTCCCAAATCAACAGGTTTACCTCGAATGCTTGCCTCAACCTCAAATTGCCTTCCATCATTCATAATCACTGAACCTCCATCATAAACTCCCTCATAAAGTGGAACGGGTCTCCAATTATTTTCTATAGTTTTGCATTCTAACCATTCAGATAGTTCATCAACATTTGTTATCGTTGCACTAAGTGCAACAATTTGTGGTTTACTCTTGAGAAGTTTTAATTTAGTCAATACCACTTCCAAGGTTTGACCTCTGTCTTCATCACCAATCAAATGTACCTCGTCTGCTATTACTAGACCAATATCTTCAATCCATTCAGGACTATGGCGAATAATAGAATCCATCTTCTCGTTTGTTAAAATTAGAATATCACTTTTCTCTAATCCTGCATCAACTGATTCATAGTCACCAGTTGAAATTTGAACTTTGATCTTTTTTCCAAAATCTAATGATTCTAATTTTTGAAATTCCGAAAATTTTTCTGCTGCCAAAGCTCGCAGAGGGGAAAGGTAAACTACCTTACCTCGCTTGTTTGAAAGATAATTAATCATAGCAATTATTGCAATGAGTGTTTTACCACTAGCTGTTGGTGCAGAAACTAGAATGTTTTGCCCATCTAATAGACCTGCATCAATACTATCTTTTTGTGGGGGATAGAGTTCTGAATATCCTTCGTTTTTTAGAAAATCAGTCACTTGTTTTGAGAGGTTTAATTCAGATATCTTCATACTCGGTTATAATGACCGGGTTTTGATTCATAAATAGATGCCTCACGAAGCATCCTTCTAATGTAGTTTCTAGCCTCTTCTTCAGTGAATTTAGTTGATTTAACAAGTTCTTTAACAAATAATTTCTCTTCTACTGCCATCTTGTTATCACCTTCAAGGGATTTTAGAACATCCATGAATAGTTGCATTTTTGAAACCTCACTATGGGCTCTTCCTTGGAGGACTCCAAGATCTACTTTTCCTGTGTTTACATCCACTCCTGCATCTCGAAGCATACTCTCAATCAAGAATATTGCCCGTTCTGCATCTTCTGCCTCTACCTGATCTTTCATCAAAAGGCGTGCTCTTGCGGTTGCAAGTCTGATTAGACCTTCCAATTGTCTTGGAGTAACAGTAATCATTTCTTCAGACTCTACATTTCGCATTTTCATGTAGTAGGCTAGAATCTTATCCTCAGCTTCTTTGGTAAGTGTTGGATTAATTCTCTTAGAGTATGACAGATATTTTGTAAGAATATCCGAATCAATCAAAGAACGTGTATCATTTCCACCTGGGGTATACAAATTAATGATGTGTTTTGCAATTCTAGAGTCTTTTTCTTTTGAAGGAATATCTCTTACAACAAAAATTAAATCAAATCTTGTTAAAAGGGGAATTGGAAGATTAACATTTTCTGTAATATTTTTGAAAGGATCATATTTTCCATACATTGGATTTGCTGCAGCAAGAATAGATGTTCTTGCATTAAGTGTAGCAACTATTCCTCCCTTTGCAATGCTAGCTGACTGTTGTTCCATAACTTCGTGAAGTGCACTTCTATCTTCTGGCTTCATTTTGTCAAATTCATCAATGCATACTAGACCTTGGTCACCAAGAACTACAGCGCCTGCTTCTAGCATCATAATTCCAGATTTATCGCGAACAACTGCTGCAGTAAGACCAGCTGCAGTTGATCCTCTACCAGATGTGTATAATCCTCTTGGTGCAATTCGCGCACAAAACTTTAGCATCTCACTTTTTGCAGTACCTGGATCGCCTACCAAAAAGATGTTAATGTCACCTCTAATCTTGGTACCATCTTGAAGTAATCTTTGTGTAGATCCAGCTATTAACAACAAAATTGCTTCTTTTATCAGAGTATGACCTTGGATATGAGGAGCAAATGAATCAACTAGTCTATTGTAAATATCGGGATTTCCAGATAGTGACTTGATTATCTTTTCTTCTTCAGGTGAGATGTCTTCTCTTTCAGTTTTCCTTGAAGTTTTAGATCCTCGTCCTCCAAGAAATTCTATATTATTTCCATCAATTCGTAATCTATAAAGTCCACTTGTGGATCTAGCGCCAACAAAGTATTCCTGTTCAATTCTGACTATACCTGTTAGAATTATTCTGTCTCCAGGTCTTGCATTATCAACTAAATCTTGTTTTATTGTGACATCTACATAGTGAGGTAATTGTCCTGGTGGCAAATCCTCAGGTAACTCTTGTAATCTAGCAATTTGAAAATCAATAAATCTGCTTTTATCAGGTTGAATTGTAAAGTCTTTACTTGTACATTTAGGATCTACACCACATCTGTATAGAGGAGGTACAGTCATTCCTTTTTCTAAAGTAATATGAAATTCATGATCATTGCTACATTTGTAAGTGATTTCTTTTGCCAATGGTTTTACTTCTGATGATCGGACAACCATTCCCGAAACACTAGTCATCTTATTGATGATTTCAGCATTAATTTGACGAAGACTTCGCTGAACTGGGTAGTTTACTATTCTAGCCCTGATTTCTTCCTTAATTTTTGTAGCATAGTGTGGGAATCTTTCTTGTAAGATTTCTTTGATTGCTCTTGCAAAGGCTGCTAGAATTTCGTCTGGATTTTCATTAAATTTTGATTCTATTTGAGGATGTGAAACTAGGTCGTTATAGTCTATTACAATGTATCGAGCGCTTTTTGGCATCATCTGGTCGATTTGTTCGACGTAATGGAATGATCCTTGTTTATCTTTATGCTGTTTTAAGAATTCTTTTACTTCATCCGATAAAGCTGATTTACTAAATTTAGTTTCTAATGCAGTCATTTTTTATCCCCTAAGATTTGTTTTTTAAAGTCAGTTGATGTGTTGTAAATTTTTTCATAGAACGAACGTTCCTCCAAGGTCAGCTTTTGACTCAGATCTGCGGTTAATTTAGAAGAGTCAGCTAAATGGATAATTTTCCCTTGTCTTTTACGAACTAGTGAGTTTAACATACTTTCGACTTTATTATAGTCGTCTTTTGGTAATTTTTTCATGTATGAAAGTAATCTTACGTAAAAGTGTGGATCTAATGTTGCAAGTTCAAACTCGCCTTGTACATTTTCTTTAACAGTAGCTTGCTTTAGTTCAACTACCATGTCTTGTTCCTCAATGTTAACATGTTTTTCAGATTCAAGAACATTCGCTATCCATCTAGGAATATTGAGAATTTCACCTTGTTTACCTTCTACATCTACTCCAGCAACGTTTAGTTTGATATCATGAAGAAAAGTGACCTTAACATCCTCTAGGCTAAATCCTGTTGCATGTACCTTTGCTAGTTCAGCACTATTAAGCATGTAAGATCAGTGATCCCAGCCAGGATCCTGAAGTATACGATCGATCAAGATCTTTCACCTTTTTGTGAGATCAATTGATCCTGTAAAAAGTCAACTATTTAGTAAAGGTTGAGCATTGGGTAGATCGGAATGTCGGTTTCTGATGTAATGTGGGTTGAAAAATATCGGCCACATAAAATAGCAGATCTGGTAGATCAGAAGGAAATTGTAGGTAGTATACAAGCATTGTTAAAAAACCAATCTGAGATGCCGCATCTTTTGTTTTCCGGTTCTGCTGGAGTTGGAAAAACTACACTTGCTTTGTGTTTATCTCATGAGATTTTAGGGCAATATTGGAAGGACTATACTCTAGAACTAAACGCATCTGATGAGCGTGGAATAAACATGGTAAGGGACAGAGTAAAGACTTTTTCAAGATTTGCTGGACTGGATTCAGAAATCCCTTTCAAGATAATTATTTTAGATGAGGCTGATGAGATGACGGCTGATGCTCAAACTGCTTTGAGAAGGATTATTGAAGACACTGCAAAATTTTGTAGATTTATCCTGATCGCAAATAATATCTCAAAAATTATTGATCCAATTCAGAGTAGATGTGCAGTTTTCAAGTTTTCAACTATCCCGGAAAAAGATGTTATTGAACATCTCAAAGAAATCGCAAAAAAGGAAAAGATAAAGTCTGATGAGAAGGGTCTTGCAGCAATTTATGAATATTCAGAAGGGGATCTAAGACACGCAATTAACTTGCTTCAAGCAACAGCAAGTTTGGGTGCCATAACTGAGGCCAATGTCAAAGCATCAGCTGGCCTTACAAAAATTAGTGATGTTGATGAGGTACTAAAGCTTGCACTTGGTGGAAAAATTTCTGATGCGAGAAATAAGATGATTGAGCTCATCAAGGTTTATGGAATGTCCGAATCTGACTTTTTAAAATATATCAATTCCGCCGTATACAAAACAAAGAACAAGAATTTGAGCGATATAGTTCAGACTATAGCAAAATATGATTTTAGAATACTTAGTGGTGCAAATCCAGAAATACAGTTATCTGCACTTTTAGCAGAATTAGCAAAATTTGGAAAATAAAAACGCAGAGAGAGGGATTCGAACCCTCGGGTTCTTGCGAACACAGGCTCTCAAGGCCCGCGCCCTACCAGGCTAGGCGACCTCTGCGGAGTTCGTTGAATTTAACTAATTAAAAATTGTTTTATTGAATGATTTTTGATAATTGTATCTGTGATAAGGGTCTAGAAAAATAAAGAAAAAAAGTGATCTAGTCGTGAGCGTGTGGATTTGCTTGACCAGAACCTAGTTTTTGGTAAGTTCCAAGTGCTTTTTCATGCCACTCTTGCTTTGATTGGTCTACTCCAACAGCTAGTGGAGGACATACAGAAACACAGGCCATGCACCAGATGCAATCGTGTTCTCTGATTGGATCTGCTTTATCTGAATAGTCATGGCGTTCTTCTTTAACAGAGCTACCAGTTCCCGCAAAGGTTTCAGTGATTGCCTTTTTGGCTGGAATGTCTTTTTCTGTTCTGTACCACTGGAAAACTTGTACAGGACAAGCCTCAATACATGCACCGTCGCCTACACATGCGTCCCAATCTACTGCTACCATTGTTCCACTGACTCCTAGCTTTTCCATTTTTTCGCCATTTTTCTTGTAGGCTTCTAGGACTTTAGGATCTTTGGATGCTTCGACTAAGCCTTGAGAGGGCCAGACAAAGTGAAAGTGTTCACCATCTGCATGATTGATTCTACCAATTGGTTTTTGATTTACACAAAAGTCTTCTTTAATTGGCATATGGATTACCATCTTTTGTATATTATTTAAATCTAGACAAAATTAGTGCACACTAAAAACTGTGAGATAGAATTTTTTAAATTATAACAGTGTTTTCCCTTACGTTCATATCGTTTTGGATTGATCGATGTTCAATGGATATTATCAAATATGATGTTTACAGAGGCCCAAATATTGGGCTGTATGCCGCAGTCAATGACTTTAATGTCTTTGTTCCAAATGGATTTGCAAAAACAAAGGCAAAAAACTTGGCAGATTATCTTAAGGTAGATTCTATTTTTACATCAATTGCAAATACAAGATTAATTGGCGCTTTGATGGTTGTTAATAATCAAGGAGTGCTACTTCCAAGTAATGCCTCGCCGCATGAATATGAGCATATCAAAAAATCAACTGGTCTAAATGTTGATGTTTTAGATTCAAAACATAATGCCCTTGGGAACTTAATATGTGCAAATGACAAAGGTGCAATAGTTTCTCCAATGATTCCAAAAGAAAAGATGAAACAAATTGAAGATGTTCTAGGAGTCGAGGTACTTCAGAAAAAAGTAGCAGGATATCATCAGGTTGGTGTTATGATTACTGCTACAATGCATGGCGGTGTAATTCATCCTGAAACTGATGAGGACGACATTAAGACAATATCAAATGTTTTAGGAGTAAATATTGAACCTGCAACAATTAATGGAGGAGTTCCTTATGTATCATCAGGGATTTTAGCAAACAATAATTGTATTGTGGTTGGTAATCTTACTACTGGTCCAGAAATAATGATGCTAACTAGGGCTTTTTCAGGATAGATTCAGCGTTTTGTATTAGCTCATCAATTAAAATCTGTTTTTCAGAATGATCTTGCATATTTCGTAAGACAACCTTGCTTTCTGCAAACTCTTTTGGCCCTACTATAATTGCGAATTTTGATGCTATCGCAGACTCCATCTGTTTTTTTAGTGGTTTTCCAGGATAGAAATCAATTATAATTGGAATTTCTTTTTGTCGTAGCTTTGATGCAATAGCTTGTGCTTCTTCATGCATTTCATCAGCTACGTAAAGTACACTAGTCAACTGTGATTCAGTTTTTGGTATTACACCTTGTTGATCTAATGATAGAATAATTCGCTCGACACCACCTGCAACTCCTGTTGCTCCCAAGTCATCTCTCCCAAATGCTTTTGGGAGTGTGTCATATCGTCCTCCACCAACTAATGCTCCAATGTCAGAATCTGTGTCAAATGCTTCAAAAACAATTCCAGAATAGTAATCTAATCCTCTAACTATACCAAAGTTGATTCGGATATTTTTGATATCTCTATCATCTAATGAGAAATAGAGTTGCTTTAGTTCGTCCCAAGCTTGAAGTCCTTTTACATCAAATCTAGATTCTATTTCATGAGGGCTACCTTTGATTGCTGATAACTCTAAGATTTTTTCTAATTTTTCCTTCTCAAATCCCTTTTGCATGTATTCCCTTAAGATTTCATCATGTCTTTTCTTTTGGACCTTATCCATGGCTCTAAAAATTTCCGATACAATTTTTGGATCATCAGAACCAAATAAGTTGGAAACGTATGACTCGATTAGTTTTCTATGTGAGATGTCAATAATGATATTTTTTAGATTCAGTTTTTCAAAAAATCTTGAGGTAAATTCGATTAGTTCTGAGTCTGCTGCTAAGCTAGGTTTTCCAAATATTTCTATATTCCATTGGTGAAAGAACCTGTATCGCCCCTTTTGTGGCTCATCATATCGAAATACTCCACCAAAGCTTGCTAGCTTTGCAGGCAGCTTGAGAGATTTTTGTGAGACTATGTATCTAGTAAGTCCCATTGTAAAATCAAATCTTAGACCAACTTCTCTATCATGCTTGTCTTTGAAATAGTAAATATCATCTTTAATGGCAGGACCACTTTTTGTTTCTAATGTTGATAGAAGTTCAATTGGCGATGGATCCAGAAAGTGGTATCCAAAAAGATTGGCAGTTTCAATAAAATTTTTGCGTATATAATCTATCTTTATGACTTCATCGTTTTCAAAGTCTTTCATTCCTCGTGGAAGATCCATTTTACTGTCACATCAAGAACTACTGATTTAGGCTTTGCGTTAATGTGAATCCTATGATTTATGAATTTGTAAAATAATGACTCCTGAAAATTTTCTCTAATCACAGAATAAAAATACAGTAATTCTTTCTATCTATTAATACCAGAAACTCATTCGAAAGACGTGAGCTATAAACTTCTAGAACATGCAACGGATGCCTTTATTGAAGTAACCGCCTCTAACCTAAAAGAGGCGTTTATTCAAGCTGGAAATTCGGTAGTTGAGACTACAATTGATAGAAGTTCAGTAAAAGAAAATGAGAAAAAGAAAATTTCTGTTACAGGAAAAGAAATACGATATCTTTTATTTGATTGGCTAGAAGAAATAATTTACCAGCTAATTACTGAGGGGTTTGCAATTCATAGATTCGAGTTAGATATCAAAAAAAATAAAGAGTATAAACTAGAAGCTACAGCTTTTGGAGAACCCATAGATCTTCAAAAACATAATTTTAAGGTGGAAATTAAGGCACCTACTTTTCATTTGATGGAGATTTCAGAGGGAAAAGAAGTTAAAATGAGATTTCTTTTAGATCTGTAGATAGCTCTGATTTTATCTTTTCATTCCAATCTTGCACATTCCAATTTTACAGATATGGCATACAAAGTCGTCAGCTTGATTTTGGCATCCACATGAGCAAGTACAGGTATAATCATTCATTTTTTCAAGTTGCTGGAAGAATCTCGTTATTTTTTTCTAAAATTTTTCGTTCTCTTTCAAGAATTTTTTTCCTAATTAGTTCTCTTTCTTTTTCACTTAACATGAATACTATAGTACGTTATAATATAAAAACAAAAATTGAAATTTATACATATTAATTTCATACTGGGTTTAGGAATAAAAATAATCTCTTAATTGATAATATAGAATATTCAAATTGTATATTTCAAACATACAGTAGGTTTTAGCCCATGTTTATGTAACTACTATATGCCATTAGACCAAGATTTTATCTTAAAGCTAACAAAGTTAATTGAAGAATATGTAACTAATTCCTCATTAGAAAAAGCTTCAAGCGAACAAAGCTACGTCTGGGGTTCTGATGATCAGAAGAATTTCTCTCATGGCTGGTTTGTGGGATTTTTGGAAGGAATGTGTTTAATTCACTTTATCAACACTTTCAATAGAAAACCAAACAAGGAGGAGGAATCTGAAATGGTTGTTTTAGTAAGAAAATATTGTTATAAGATAAAAGAAATGGTTGATAGAAAATTTGAATTAACAATAATTCAATGATTTGGTATTTTAGATTTATCCAAATATGTTAGAAGTAAAAATATCTTAATTTAGATGGAGTTTGTTTCATAGAAAAGACTTCTTGAGGCTTATGAAACAATAGAATTTGTTCTTCATTTTCTAAAGTTTGTATACTATTGAATAACATTAGATACATTGAGTGAACATAAGGAAGATGAGTATAACTCTCAAATTGAAAAAATAGCATCTTTAATTATTAAAGATAATATTTCTTTAGATGAACAAGATCCAAAAAAACTCGAAAAATATTATCATTATGTGAAATCTAATTTTAAAATGGAAGGAGAGCCAGCAGTCCAGTTAGTTAATGAAGCCTTTTTGTATTTGAAACTACAAAATGCGGATGATGTAGATCCTATCAAAGAAGGAGATCAATTTGGAGCTGGTTTTAGTTAAGTTAGTAGTTATTTTGATTAAAAATTAATATCGTGTGTTTAAATTAAACACCAACGAACTATTAGCATCTCTAAATAATTCTAAATTGAATACATTGAAACAGTATAATGTAAATGTAATTTGTAAATATTGTCATAGAATGAATATGTTAGAAATTTTTAAAATTGTTTCAGAAGAAGAAGTGACAAAAAACATCCATTGTCCATCTTGTGGTGTTAAAGGTGGTATTATCTATGCAAGCTCAATTGGAAAAAAACACATCTTTCATTAATTGAAATTAATTTGAAAAAAATCTCTAGTAAATAGTAGAATATGTTAAGATATATCCTAACAAAATTATATTTTTAATGCAAAGCAACGATTGTAAGCAAAAAATTACAAACACAAAGATAACTTGTCTTATATGGAATATACTATGGGTCCTCACACTGAGATAGGTGGGTGAGATTCCCCCTCTGGGCGTGAGGTTCCCATACTAAATTATGATTTTGTTCTAGAGAGCGCATAACATTGATTCATAATTCTGATTCAACCTTGATTAAAATTTGTTATATTACTAAATTCTTCAACAGTTGTATTGTTTAGAATTTTCTCGCTTGTATCAGATGGTTCTTCGTTAAGTTGTTCAAATCCTACTTTATTTTCATTAACAGATGTTTGAGTTTCGGGAATTGTAAAAATATGATTTAGAATTCCTGTTCCAAATAAAATTCCAACAAATATTACACTTATTGCTAGTGGAGCCACTAATTTTTTTTGGAATTTGAAATAGTCTAATTTTTTTATATTTTTTATTTCGTTTTCTTTTTCATCTTCTGCATGTGAAGCTAAAATATCAACGATGCCATTCATGGCTTCTTTATCTGATAATTGATTTTTATCCCATTTAATTACAACTCCAATAATATCATAAATAATATGAAATGCCTTTTCTTGGATATTCATTATGCCGTTCCTAAAAAATTTAGAAAATAATTCCACATAACATATTGTTTGTGAGTTTTTACAACAGTTTTTGAGATAAAATTACTCTAGTTATTATGATCAGAAGCACTAATACTATTATTAATAATCTATTTTCTCAATTCTTGCCTGAATTCCTCTTGCTTCTAGAAAATGACCTAAGAAATTCTTCAGTTGTTCTGCGATTCTATATCCTGCAGCTCCCTCCAACATTCCTGATGTTTCAATTATAAAAGACATTTCAGGACTTAATTGTATATTAAAAAAAGTCCATCCAGCTCGTGAAAATGGTTCACTTATAATGCACCCATTTTTTACATTACAAATACCTTCAAGTTCTGCCATTGCTTTTTTTACAAGATTTATTTCATCCTTGTATTTTCTCGTACTTAGTTGAAATAATGGTTTCATCTTTTTTGTATTTATTTAGAGTTTAAAAATTCTTAGTGGGGGATCCAGACACTGAGAGTTAGAGATTATATCCCCTACTTTTGGGCGTGCAGGATTCCCCCAAATTTTTGAAGTTGGTGGGTATATAACAAACGCGTAGAAATTCTATCAATAGTTCAGAAATTGAACTTTACATAATAGAAAAATGATGATAATAAAAGTAATTTATGATGAAAGGATCATTTTCTACATGTCAGATGACGAGATAGAACGAATAAAGGCAAAAAAACTTGCTGAGATGATAAAAAAACAAAATGAGATTAGAGAATTAAATGAAACAGGAGTTATTGATCTTAATTCATCTAACTTTAATCAAACCATTGCTAGTGAAACACCAACTTTAGTAGATTTTTGGGCAGAGTGGTGTGGTCCATGCAGAGCGATGCATCCGGTTTTTACTAGATTAGCAAAAAAATTCAAAAAAATTCGATTTGCAAGGTTAAACATTGACCAAAATTCTGAGATTGCAACGAGATTAGGCATTCAGGCTATTCCAATTTTCATCATGTTCAAAAATGGAAGACCTGTAGACAAGGTAGTTGGAGCAGTAGGTGAGCCAGGAATTAATCTAATTGCTCAAAAGTTTTCTTGATATGTTAATATACGGATAATTATCGAATATGAGTAAATGGAACAAGGTACCGTAAAGTGGTTCAACCGAACAAAAGGCTTTGGTTTTATTGAAAGAGAATCTGGCGACGATCTGTTTGTACATAAAACAGCAATCGTTGAAGGAACACTCAATGAAGGAGACAAAGTAGAGTTTGAAGTCGGGGAAGGACAAAAAGGTCCTAATGCTACTAACGTAAGAAAAACAGCATAGTAAGAAAAATTTTATTAATTTAAGATTATATTTTTTATTTTACTTAAATTAATCTCATTTTTATTTTTTTATTTATTTTTATATCTAGTAACCATAAATTGGATTTGTTACTCGGATAATTTCCACGATCTCATTTAGTACTTTAATTTCATCTGAGTTGAGTTTATGTTTGAATTTTTTGAGATATTGTTTAGCATCGTCAGGTGGAGGAAGAGTATAGAAAACATCATCTTCTTTGATTTGTCGTCCTATGGTAATATTTTGTACAGAACAAGCCACTTCTTGACCGGTCTTTGCAACTTCAACAGTTTTACTTTCATGTTGTAATTGGTGAATAACACCAATTTTTTTTCCAGCCTTATTCATAAAAGCAATTTTTTGTCGTAAGGAACCCACATCAACTCTAATTCCAAATACTGCAGGATTACTATTTCGAAAGATGTATCCTTTAAGAAATGTAAACTTACCAATTGGAGTAAGTTCAGAAAAGACAGAATTTTCAAGATCTGCGTTATCATCATCAACCCATTGTGCATAGGAATCGATCAAACTATAGATAATTTTATCATCAAAGATCCGAATGTGATAGTTTTCAGATTCAGTTTGAGCTTCAGGTGTGATTTTAACATTAAACGCGAGTATTACTCCTAGATGTCTATGATTTTCTTTTACAGCTTTTGCTTCCATTACATCACGTCTAGTAACAGAACCAATATCCGCAAGAGATATTGGAATATTTTTTCTTCTTAGCATTTCAGTTAGAGCTTCAAGAGAGCCAATCGTATCACATTTTAAAATTATTCCCTTTGTTTCTGTCTTGATAAAAACTGATTTCATCTCAGATTCTAATGATTTTTTGAGATTCTCAGATTCAGCTTCGTTATTAGTTACATAAACGGTACTTCCTGGCAACACCCCATCCAGATCGGGTGATGCGATTTTAACTCCTGCCGCAGCATATACCTCACTAATTGGCTTGAATTTATCACGAGGATCTCGCATTTCGTCTAAAGGTTTTGGTAATAACAAAGACTTTGGTTTAGTAACAACGACAGAATCTCTTTTTGCAATAATTAGATAGTCATCTTTTTTCAGATGTCCATCAATTAGAATGATATTGGCGGTTGGTCCCAATCCAACTTCATCATTTACTTCAAGCACAATCCCATGTGTTGATTTTTCTTCTTGAGTTAGTCTTTTTTGTAGAAATTGTTGTGCTAAACCAATTAAAACTGCCAAAAGTTCAGGGATACCAACTCCTGTTCTGGCACTAACTGGTATGATTGAAATCTCTTTTTTAAAATCCTGTATTCGGTAAAAAGCTTCAGATTGATATCCTAGTACGGAAAGAGCCGCAACTACATCATAGATTTTCTCATCAATTGATGTCTGCACAAAAGGATCCTGTTCTTTAATGGCTTTTGAGATAAAAGCAGTGTCAGAACTTTTCCATCCAGAGATCATATCTGTTTTGTTTAGTGCTACAACAAATGGTACTTTACGGCTCTCTAGAATCTTAAGACTCTCATTTGTTTGAGGCTGAAAACCTCGGTTTGCATCTACTACTAGAATGGCAATATCTGCAGCAGAACCACCACGTGCTCTAAGATTTGTGAAAATTTCATGGCCTGGTGTATCAATTACAAGTAAACCTGGAACAGCGTGTTCTCCAACACTAAGTTTCTCATACAGGTGTCCTGTCATTTTTTTGATTGTTTCAGTTGGAAGAAAACTTGCACCAATATGCTGTGTAATGCCTCCTGCTTCTCTTCCTTGAACTCCTGTACCACGAATTTTATCTAGAATTGATGTTTTACCTGAATCTACATGACCTAGTACAGCAACTATTGGTTGTCTTATTCGCAACCCTAATCACTCGAATACTACCTTCACTTCCTTTTCAAAGCTTTCTTTGGAATCAGAAGCATGGACAATATTATCAGTTAGTCCTAAACCGAAATCACCACGTATTGAACCAGGTGCTGCCTCAAAAGACTTTGTTGAACCAATCATGATTCGCGTTGTAGCAATGGCATTATTTCCTTCAATAACTGCTACAACCACTCTTCCTGATGTGATAAATGAAACTAGTTCTCCAAAAAATGGTTTTGAACTATGATCGGAATAAAATTTTTGAGCCATCTCTTTAGTAAAGGTGAGCATTTTTAATTTGATAATTTTAAATCCCTTTCTCTCAAAACGTAAGATGACCTCGCCTACTAACCCTCTATTTACTGCATCAGGCTTTACAATGAAAAGTGTTTGTTCAGTCAATTTACTTCTTGACTTTTATTCCGCCTTTAACGTACTTTTTTGTCCACTTTAGTTTTCTAGGATCACGCTTTAGTACAAGCATGTTTTTTTTGCATTTAGATGAACAAAACCACAGTACAGTTCCATCGTTTTTAGCTAGCATAGTACCTGAACCTTTGGCTACTGGTCTATCACAAAAACTACATGGCTTTACTAGTAGACTCAATTTTCAAATCACCTAATCTTCTTAGCTTCACGTTCTGTTTCTCGAAGGATCAAAATATCTGACATTCTCACTGAACCCTTTACATTTCTTGTAAGAACTCGTCCTTTATCTTTTCCATCCAATATTTTTACTCTAACTTGAATAACTTCACCTGCAATACCTGTTCTGCCAACAATTTGAATTATTTCTGCAGGAGTTAGTATTTCGTTTTGTGAAGTGCTCATTTAACTGACTTTCCACCCTTTACTTTAGAAATTGATTCAATTACTTGATCAACTATGTGTTGGGCGTCACCTGAATCTAAAATTGCTGCAGCAGCTGATGTAACATCAATACCAAGAGCTTTTCCAAGTTCTTGTTTGCTTGGAACAAATGCATATGCTGCTCCTTGTTCATCGCAAATTATTGGAAGATGTGCAACTACCTCTGGTGGCTCAACGTCTTCAGCAATTACTATAAGTTTGCTAATACCTCGTTCAATTGCTTTTGTAGCCTCATTGGTACCCTTTCTTACTTTACCACTTTGTGAAGCAACTCGAACTGCCTCTAAAATAGGACTTACCAGGTCTTGTGGTGTCTCAAATTTTACGTAATAACCTTTAGCCATTTACATCACCCAATGGGATCATCTTCATTCCAAGAATGGAATCGATTCGTTTTAAAAGTGTTATCTGTCCAAAATTGATTTGATCTTTTGCAAATACTCTGAAATTAGCTTGTCTAGTTTTTCTTTAGAGCTTGCCTCGGCATAAACTCTTATGATGGGCTCTGTTCCGCTCGGTCGTATCATTACCCAGTTTTGAACATCAAAAGTGATTTTAATACCATCAGTGGTATCGGAATCTGGGTTTTCTTCTTTAAGTTTGTTAATAATTCTATATGATTCCTCTTTTGAAAATGAAACCTTAGTCTTAGTTGTAAAAGAGGTAGGTAAAAGATTAACTAGTTCAGACATAGTTTTCCCAGATTTAGCAATCAAGTTCAAGGCCAAAGCTAAAGTCATTGCACCATCTCTGACTTGATTATGTTTTCCATACATGAATCCTCCATTTTCTTCAAATCCGATCAAGGCATTTGTTGCAATCATCTTCCTTGATACTTCAACGCTTCCAACTTTTGTTCTGATTACGTTTGCATTTGAGAGTCTAGCGATTTTTTCAATACTAGAGCCAGAGTTAAGACAAGTGACAACAGTCGCGTTGGGGTTATTTTCTAAAATAAACTTTGTAAATAAAAGAGCAGAATTGTCGCCAGTCAGGATTGTTCCTTCATTATCACAAAAAAGACTTCGATCACCATCACCATCAAATGCTACACCAAAATCAGCTCCAGTTTTTTTTACTGTATTAGAAAGTACAGATAGGTTTTCTGGAGTAGGTTCAGAGCCACGACCTGGAAAAGATCCATCAATTGTTTCATTAATTGTAATTACTTGACATCCTAATTCCTTACAAAGTTGAGGTGCAGTAACTGCTTGTGCTCCATTTCCAAGATCTAACACTATCTTAAATTTTTTTTGAGTGATTAGTGAGGAATCTACGTGAGATTTTATTCCATCAAAATATGTTTCAATAGATAAGATCTCATTTTGAGTACTACCCCATTTTGTTGATTTATTATCCCATTTCTTTTCAAAATAATTTTCTTCGATTACTAGCTCATCTTCTCTGGATATCTCTACGCCATCACCTCCCACAGGTTTAATTCCATTATATTGTGAAGGATTGTGAGAAGCTGTAATCATAATTCCACCCGTATATCCAAGTTTTTTTGTTGCATATTCAAGACATGGAGTTGGTACAAGTCCTGCATTTTTACAATTAAGTCCTGCATAATTTAATGCAGAACAAACAACTTTAGCTATTACAGGACTTGATTCTCTTCCATCGTATCCAACAAGTATTGGGCCTTCTTTGAAGTATTTTGCAATACAAAGTGTAAGGTCATGAATAAATTCTAATGTGAAATCTTCTCCAAAAATTCCACGAATTCCATTTGTTCCAAATAATTTTGCCATGATACTATCTCTCAACAATAGATAAATTTGTGTTTAAAGGGATGTGGGATGCGGGAGTTGCCAAGCCTGGTCAAAGGCGCAGGGCTTAGGACCCTGTCTCTTAGGGGTTCGTGGGTTCGAATCCCACCTCCCGCATTAATTCTAAAAATTATAAGTATGACATTTCAACAACGTTTGTGAAAAAGACAATAGTAGGGATTACAGTAGTCGGAAAAGATAATGAAGGAATAGTTGCTGCTTTTACGAACTTTGTATTTCAACAGAAAGGAAACGTTGAGAAAGTAAATCAGAATGTTATCAAAGGATTGTTTGGGATGTATCTAGAAGTATCATTCACTAAAAAAATTGATATTAGAAAATTTGAAAATGAACTTCAAATTGTTGCAAAAAAGCAAAAAATGGATGTTAGTACACATCATGAGATAAATTCACAGAAAAATATTGCAGTTTTCGTAACAAAAGAAAGTCATTGTCTCAAAGCAATAATTGATTCAAAAAGAACAATTAAAGGAAAAATTTCTGTTGTTGTAGGGACAGAGAAGACTTTATCTTCAATGGCTAAAAAAATAAAGATTCCCTTTGTTTTGGTAGATGATAAAGATCAATCAAAGGCAGAAACAAAACTACTTGAGATTTGTAAAAGGTATTGCATAGATCTAATTGTTTTAGCTCGTTACATGAGAATTCTAACACCAAACTTTGTATGGCGTTATCCAAATAGGATAATTAACATTCATCCATCGCTATTACCTGCATTTCCTGGTTCACTTGCATATGAACAAGCATATGAACGAGGAACAAAGATTGTTGGTGTAACTGCACATTATGTAACAGAGAATCTAGATCAGGGACCAATTATCTTCCAAGATTCCTTCGCTGTGAATCCTGAAGACAGTCTTGAATCGATCAAGATAAAAGGTCAGAAACTTGAGGCAGACACTCTTCTCAAAGCAGTGAAGATGCATCTCGTAAATAAATTAGAAGTCCGCTGGAGAAAGGTTCACACCAAGTGAATTTAATGGTCATAGTAAGAGATCAACGTGATCCTGACTTAAGAAAAATTATTAAAAAACAAAAAGCGGTAATTATTCCTGTAGGTTCTATCGAGCAACATGGTCCTCATTTACCAGTATCTACCGATTCTGATATTGTATCAGAGATAGCAAAACGTGTATCAGATAAATGCAATTTTTTGTTAGTACCGACTATTTCATATGGAGTTTCATTTGAACATGCACCTTTTTTCAACTTGAGTCTTAGGGAGCATACCCTTGAGTTATTGTTAATTGATATCTGTTTATCTCTCTCAAGCAATAATATAGATACAATTTTCATTCTTAATGGGCATCATGGAAACCAAAAATCCTTAACAAATCTAAGCCAAGAAATTAAACGACTTTCAAAGAAAAAGATTAGAGTTTTTGTCTTTTCATATTGGCATTTTATTAAACATGAGTTTGATCATGCAGGATTTGTTGAAACATCACTAATGCTTGCAATATCCAAAAGAGTCAAAATGAAGCTTGCTCAAAAAGGTTTGATTACAAAGAATATGCCAAAAAAACAAAAATTAAGTTTAGCAAAACGTGCTTCAATATCATTTTCTTCTGTGGCTTTGAATGGGATATGGGGAGACCCAACTAAGTCAACTGTAAAAGATGGAGAGAGATTTCTTGCAGAAATTGTACGTAATTTGGCAAAAAAGAGTCAAACATGCCTTACAGAAAAAAGCCCAAAATTACACCAATGAAATTTTAATATAATCCCCTATATCAGACGTAATAAGTGAAGTAAATGTCAGTTGACATGGCAGTAAAAGTACTGGATGAGAGTATCAACAAGATCGTATTGATAAAGCTTAAAGGCGGAAAAACGATAAGAGGAAACTTACTCGGCTTTGATCAGCATATGAACCTGCTACTCGACCAATCAGAGGAGATCCCTTCTGAGGGCGATTCAAAGAGTCTTGGAACCATTGTTGTGCGAGGAGACAATGTTGTCATGATTTCACCACCTCCAGCTAAGGCATGATTTGATATGGTAAAAGGAACAACTTCAATGGGTGGCTATACAAAAAAGAAGCCGCATATAAGATGTAGAAGATGTGGAAAAAATGCATTTCACAAACGTCACCATAGATGTGCTAGTTGTGGATTTCCTGACTCTAGACTAAGAAAATACTCTTGGATTAAATGGTATACTTAGCTACATGAAATTACTTTTTTTAAAACCCAATTATGTAACAATGGATGCCAATTCTCACGTTAAGAGTCAACTAAATTCATTGCATATAGAAAAAGATATTCTAACTAAGACAATTTCAAGACTTTATCAGTCCGATATGGATTTATCAAAAATTCAGCGGGATAGGTTGCTGATAAGGTATCAACATCAATTAGGAATTGTTTTAGCCAAAATTGATAAACTTGATGCTGCAAGTAAACATCCTGATTTGGGTCCTCTGGGGGACGGCTTGATTACATTAATGGATCAAAAACTATCCCAACTTGATAAGAGGTTATATGAGATAGCTTCAAAAATTAACATAGCAAATTCACTAATAGAAGAAACAAAACCAAAGATAAAAGAAGCAAAATCAAAAAATGAAGAAAAAAAGATTGAACAAACACTTGAGATAAAAAAAGAAATCGAAAAAGAGATTCCGTACACGCCAATCATTCTCCCTAAACCACGAACGGTTGAAATTACAACTCTTACGGAATTACCATCAAAAATTTCAGATTTTCCATTAATAGAACAAAAACCAAATGGAATACAAATGGAGATAATTAAAGAACAGATTGAAGTACCTCATCCAAAAATGGATGAGAAGTCTGAGATTCTTCAAACAAGTAAGAGTTCTTTTAATTTAGAAAAATCAGAATCTGAGAATGGTATAAAACATGAAACTCCTATTTCATTAGAAAATAAACCAAAACAGATCATAAAGCTTCCAGAAGAAGAAAATATGGAAGATGAAGATGATGATCTTGACAGAATTAAAGGAGAGATTATGAAAACACTCTCCAAACTAGAACAAGCAGAGGTAGAATAATTGTCATTTGATAATGCCATTACGGCATTGTCAACAGATGCATTAAGATTTGTTAAAGATGGTTACATTATAGGATTAGGAAGTGGAAGGGCTGCAACTACATTTGTAAAATCACTTGCAGTGTTATTACGTGAAAAAAATATCAAGGTTCGAGGTGTTCCAACTTCACTTCAAATAAAAATTATAGCAGAAGAGGGTGGAATTCATCTAATTGAAGCAGACCAAGTTGATAAAATTGACGTTGTCTTTGATGGTGCGGATCAGATTGATCAGCAAAAAAATTTAATCAAGGGAGGTGGAGGAGCACTCCTTCGTGAGAACATTCTCATCAATGCTGCAAAAAAAGTCATCATTATGGCTGATAAATCAAAGTTTGTTAAAAATTTTAATAGAAAAGTACCAGTAGAAGTTCACCCACTTGCAAGAAATATTGTTTTAAAGTCAATTCAAAAACTTGGTGGAAGGCCAGAAATCCGTACAATTGAACGTGGATATCCTTTCATTACAGAAAATGGTAATGTAATTTTTGATTGCGATTTTGGTGTTATAAAAAATCCAAAAACTCTTGCTCAAAAAGTAAAACTAATTCCTGGAGTAATGGAAGTAGGAATATTTACACGGAAACCCGATATAATTTACAAAGCCAAAACAAACGGGAAATACGAGATAATTAAATAAATTATAAATTCTGTTCCTTACTAGTTAGAAGAGAGTTAGTGTAATTATGTTTAGATGA
>DATBIP010000080.1:0-7037 GCA_036556885.1 Nitrosopumilaceae archaeon | reverse complement strand
TGCTGAAGAAATTAAAAAATCTGGTGATTCTAAATCTGCAGAAAAAGCTGAGAAAAAAGAAGTAGAGAAACAAAAAAAACCAGTTGAAGTAAAGGAGAAGTAACTATGGTAAGAGAGATGGCATGTAGAAAATGTAAATATATTACAATTGGAAAAGTTTGCCCATTATGCAAATCATCTGATCTTACGCCAGACTGGAACGGAGTTGCACTAATTGTTGATCCTCAAAACTCACACATTGCAAAAACTTTGGGAATTACTGAAAAAGGGAAATACGCATTAAAGGTAACATAAGTTGGACTTTAGTCCAAAAAAAGAGCTTGCAAGATTTTTAGCTGAAGATATAGGTAAAGGAGACATTACAAGTAATCTATTACCTAGAAAAAAAATTAATGCTAGAATTATTTCAAGACAAAATGGAATCATAGCAGGAGTAGATTACGCAAAAGAGATTTTTTCATCAAAAGGATGTAAAGTGAAAATAATAAAAAAAGATGGAAAGAAAATAAAACAAAACCAAACTATTATTGAGATTTCAGGTTCTGCACAATCAATTCTGTCATGTGAGAGAACCGTACTAAATTTACTATCAAGAATGAGCGGAATTGCAACAAAAACAAAAAAGCTAGTTGAAAAAATAAATGCTGTAAATCCTAGAGTAAAGCTATATGCTACTAGAAAAACTGCTCCAGGACTACGATTTTTCGATAAAGAGGCTGTAAAAATTGGCGGAGGAGAAAAGCATAGAATGACTTTGGAAGAAATGGTAATGGTAAAAGACAATCATATTGCTGTAGTAGGTTCAATACCAAGAATAATTCTCAAAGCTCGAAAAAAATATAAAAAAATTGAAGTTGAAGTAGAGAGTCAGGAAGAGGCACTATTAGCAGCAAGTGCGGGAGCAAATATAATAATGCTTGACAACTTTACACCAAAAGAAATTATCAACACCATTAACAAATTAAAAAAAACAAAACTAAGAAAACAAGTAAAATTAGAAGCGTCGGGTGGAATTAATGAGAAAAACATTGGAACTTATGCTAAAACTGGAATTGATATGATTTCCGTTGGGGAAATTACAAATTCGGTTTCAGGAATTGACCTTAGTTTGGAAGTTCCGTAATCATTAGATTAATGATTATATTGGATAACACTGTAAGAGATTTGTGATTGATGCAATAGGCGGAAAAGTTGTAATGGTATCAAATCAAGCTGCTGCATTGGATTTTTATGTAAACAAACTTGGTCTCCAAAAAAAAGTAGATATGAATTTCGGTTCAATGCGATGGCTTGAAGTTGCACCAGTAAATTCAGAGACTACCATTTCGTTAATGGAGCCTAGTCCTAAAATTATGCCTCCAGAAGTTGCTGAAGCAGCAAAAAGATCAATCGGCACGCCTACTGGATTGTGGTTCTACACTAATGATATTAGAGGAACTTTTGCAGAACT
The DNA here is from genome assembly GCA_036556885.1 of Nitrosopumilaceae archaeon. Taxonomy (GTDB): domain Archaea; phylum Thermoproteota; class Nitrososphaeria; order Nitrososphaerales; family Nitrosopumilaceae; genus CSP1-1. Next base: position 5,587 of record DATBIP010000080.1, on the reverse strand, counting down.
TAAGGCAAAAGGAGTGAACATCTCCCAACCACAGAAACAAGACTGGGGTGGAATTATGAGTATCATAAAAGACCTGGATGGTAATGAATATCAATTAATTTCTGCGCCAGAGCCAACAAAGTAATTTTTTAAAAAATTAACTAATTACAAGCATTCTTTCAATGGCAAGACGCGCCTTGTCGGCAATTTCTTTAGGAACTTTAACTTCATATTTGTCTTCTATCAAAGAGTTGTAAACCTTTTCTGGTGTAATCATTTTCATGTATTGACATTCTGCTTTTTCTGAAGCAGGTACAAAGGTTTTACCTGGATTTTGTTGTCTCATTCTATATAAGATTCCTGTTTCAGTTGCAACAACAAATTGTTGTGAACTAGAATCTTTCACATAATTCATCATTCCTTCAGTAGATAGAATCTGTACCTTTCTATTTTTGTAATCGCCAGCTGCTACGTCAAACAACATCGGAGTTGTACAACTACATTCTGGATGTACTACAAACTCGGCATTAGCTAGCTCATCAAGTTTTTTGTTTACATCAGCTGAACTAATTCCAGCATGGACGTGACACTCGCCTGCCCAAATGTACATATTTTTTCTTCCAGTCATTTTTGCTACATATGAACCCAAGAACATGTCTGGGAGGAAGAGAATTTCCTTGTCAGCTGGAATTGCTTTTACTACATTTACTGCATTAGATGAAGTACAGCAATAATCAAGCTCTGCTTTTATTTCTGCAGTTGTGTTAACATAACCAACTGAAATTGCTCCTGGATGCTCTTTTTTCCATTTTCTTAAATCATTTACAGTTATAGAATCTGAAAGAGAGCATCCAGCAGATAAATCAGGAATCAAAACTTTTTTCTGTGGACTAATAATGGCTGCAGTTTCTGCCATAAAATGAACTCCACAGAACAATATTGTTTTGTGGTCTGTTTTAGCTGCCTGTCTTGACAAACTTAAGGAATCACCAACAAAATCAGCTACATCTTGAATATCAGGTACTTGATAGTTATGTGCTAAAATAACTACATCTTTTTGTTTTTTTAGTCTAAGAATCTCATCTTTGAGCCGTGTTTGTTGAACTAACATGATCGAAAAAAATAGTTTTTTAATAATTTAAAGAATAAGATTCTATCATAAAAATTCGGAAAAATCCCTAATATTGGCAATTCTTGCCAAATTATGTTCCTATTGAAATTCCATCCAAGCAGTATTGCCTTAATGTTTGGATAGCGGAAAGAATGGCCAACCTACTTGTCTTTGGGTTAGTAGGGTCTGGAATATTTTCTACCGTAATTGATATTTTTCCAAATTTTCCTTTAGCTAAAATGTTATGAGTATTTTTATCTGTGTTAGGATCTGCTACAATCATAACTTTGGTTTTCTTGCTTCCTAGTCCTGTAAGACTAAGGAGTGCAGCTACATTGATATTTGCAGGAAATAGTTTTACTGCTTCAGCTGCATCACCCTCAAAAATTTTAGTTTGTTTTTTAATTGAATCTAAATTGATGTTAGAGGTTTCAAAAAATTTTGCTCCTTTGAGAGATTTGGGGTGTTTAGTAGTAATTAGAGTTAATGAATCAAGTTCGTCTTTGACTGATTTTATTGCGTCTAGACCTGCAATAGCACCTGATGGTAAAATAATTTGCTTATTGAATTCTTTGCAGGCCTCTGTCAATACATCAAAAATTGATTCGTCTAAAAGCGCACCAACACTCATCACCATCAAATCTTTTTTGTTTTGTAAGATAGATAGAGCTACATCTTTAACTGCTTGTTGAGATGCAGCCTCTACTACTAAATCGATTGGACCAGATGATAATAAATGAGAATTCTCGACAATGGTAGGTTTATTTTTTAGTTTAGATACTAGTTTATTGGATGAATCTTTTGACTGATCGTAGATTTGTGTGAGGATGGCTGGGATCTTGCCTGAATCAATTGCGAGTGCTATCTGGGTGCCTATTGCGCCGCAGCCTAAGAGTGCGATTTTCTTCAAGTTATTCAGATAAGTGATTTCTTGTAATTAATTGTAGTCTATTATTAGTTAAAGCTCCGTATAACCTAAAGATTTTATTTAATCGAACAAAGTATTCGTGTGCTCAATACAGTTTACAAGGATGCAATAAAAAATCGAGATCAGATGCTTTCAGTATTAAAGGGGCCAAGATTTGAACAAATAATACAAAAAGCAAGGGAAAATTGGATAAATTATTCTCCTATCAAGGAACATGTGGCCACAGCAGGAATTGATAGTAGTTTTAATAATACAAAATTTCAGGGGATTGAACTTTGGGCGGTAACTGCAGTTTCAATTAAATCAAATGGCGAGGTGCTAGTTGATCTTCATGATTCTGGTTTAGGTTCAGATGTTGAGCTTTCAAGAATCGCAAGTAAGATGGAGATAGAAGCATGTGAACAAAGTGTGGATTTGGTTGATCTAGTCCTAATTGATGGCTCACTACATTCTCAGTTTATGACACGCCAATCATCTTTGGATACTGCCATAGTAAAAACTATGAAAAAAAATGAGAATGTTATTTTTATCTCAAAGACATCAAATACCAAAAAGCAATTTGAAAGATTTGGGTCTCTAGCAGGGGATATTTTTTATTATAATCATTTGACTAAAAGTCCTGGTTTTAGTAAAATTCTTGTTGAAAAAAGATATGGAAAAGACAAAGTAATTTCATCAACTTTTGTGAGATTAAGTGACTCTACTCCAATTATTAAGCTTGAATTTTTGGGAGAGAATCATAATCAGGAGGAAATTAAATCAGTGATGAATAAGATCTACAACAATAGTGTTGGAGGGTATCCGTATGCGTTAAAGCTAGCTCACAACAACTGTAAAATTTCTGATAGAGAACTTTCAAAGATGGAAAGTCTTTTGGGATTAAGTAACGAGATAGGTTCACGGGAGGTATTAGGGTGAATATTGGGTATGTAGTTGGAGAATCAAAGCCAACCTTCGTTATTGCAATTACTTCAAGACCAGTTTCATTAGGAGAATATGTCATAATTGATTCTGACGAAGGAAGAATCTTAGGCTTGATTGAAAAATCATCAGTATCTAGTGCAGCATTTACTGATGTTCGTAATTTTGACGAAGCAACAGAAAGTACAGAAATTGCTGAAATGAATAGAAGGGACAAGACATACACTTCCCATGTAGGTATTTTGGGATTTTTAGATAAGCTTCGCAACGGGCAATCTATTATTCCTGCAATTCCACCAATTCCAGGTACTCCAATTGTACAGCCAACAAAAGATGATTTGGAGGCAATATTTAGTCCGTCAAAAGAGAATTGGATTAAAACAGGTACTCTTCTTCGAAACAAAAGTATTGATGTACATGTAAATCTTGACAAAATTGTTTCAAGACATGTAGGAATTTTAGCAATGACTGGGATGGGAAAAAGTAATCTTGTATCATTACTTACAAAAGAAATCGCCAAGCTAAAAGGCACTGTGATTATTTTTGATTATCATAATGACTATACTTCTCTAAATATTCCTAAAATCAATGTAATTGATGCAAAAATAAATCCTAGGCTGCTTGATCATGAACAACTTTCTGAAGTTTTAGAGATAAGAGACAGCGCAAATGTTCAACAAAGAGTTTTAAGAATGGCGTTTACGAATAAAGTAAAAGAATCAAAAGAATTTTGGATGAAACTTGAAGAAGAAGTTGAATTCATTGTTAATTCCGAAGATAAAAAACTCAAAGAATATAGAAATTCAGCATACAGAATTCAAGATATCATAGATGAGGCTCAGAGAAGATTTGGTGAGATTTTAGATCCCGACATGGGGGATCCAATTAGTTTCATAAAAGAAGGACGGGCAAACATTTTGAATATTTCAGAGCTTAGTGAAAAGCAAGCAAATGTTGCAGTTGCATTTTACCTTCAACAGCTTCTCAAAGATAGAAAGGATGCAAGTATGGCAATGCATACTAAATCAAAAAGACAGAGAAATTACAGATTTAATTCACCAATATTTGTAATCATCGAAGAGGCACACGTCTTTATTCCCAAAGAACAGGATACTAGCGCTAAATATTGGACGGCAAAAATAGCAAGAGAAGGACGCAAGTTTGGCATTGGATTAGGGATAGTATCACAAAGACCACGAAGTGTCGACTTGAATGTGCTCAGCCAGATGGGTTCGTTTGCAATAATGAAGATTATTCAAGAAGATGACCAAAGACAGATTGCCTCGGCTACAGAGACTACTAGCCGTGAACTCATCAATCAACTTACATCACTTAATGTTGGAGATGCTGTAATGGTAGGACAGTGGGTAAATCTTCCATCCCTTGTACATATTGAAGAAGTAAAGGAGAAAATCATGGGAGGAGACCAAAGTGCAGTTACCGCATGGGCAAAAGCTGAAAATATGAATCAGGTCGCAGTAGAATCGACACAACAGTTAGTTCAAAAAGATTTATTGTTAGATTAAATGCTTTTTTCACATATTTCAGATACTCATCTAGGTCTTGTACAGTATGGTTCAGAAGAAAGAGAACAAGATGTTTATCACACATTTAATCAAGCAATAGATACATCAATAAAAGATCATGTGGATTTTGTAATCTTTGCAGGGGACATCTTTCACTTTCCAAATCCTAACGGCACTGCAATTGTTCAGATGGCAAATGCTTTAAAACGATTAAAAGAAAACCATATTGATTCATTTTTTATTCTAGGAGAGCATGATATTAGCAGAATACGTACAACACCTATTCCATATGTATATCATAATTTGGAATTTTCAAAATATATTGGACAAGGAAATATAATAAAATATAAAAACATACTTTTAGTAGGATTTGACAAGATAAGGAAAAGTGAGATTCCGCAGTTTGAAGAAAAATTTACAGAGATTGATAAAATCATCAAAAATCAATCAGGACATAAAATTCTTGTAATGCATCAAGGCATTACTGAATTTAATAAATTTGCAGGAGAGTTGTTATCAACCGAACTTCCAAAAAACTTTACGTACTATGCAATGGGTCACCTGCATGATCAAGCGATAAAACAATTTAACCATCTAAAAGGCCCAGTTGCGTATCCTGGGTCTATAGAATTAACAACAAGTGAAGGAATTAAAGAAACAAAAAAAGGATTCTATGAAGTTGATATTTCACAATCTGAAGCAAAATCAAACTGGATTGAACTTGACACAAGACCACAGTTCTCATTTAAAGTATCTTATGATGATCTTGCAAAGTCAATACAAGAAATTTCAGAAAAACTAGCTAATTTTCAGCGCAAGCCGATAGTGGAGATAAAGATCAAAGGAGATAAGATAGAAACAGATCATATACAGAATCAAGTTTTACGCCTAAATTCCCTATCTCTGAAATGTTTTTGGGGAGTAGTAAATAAGAAAAGTGATTCGTCCATCTACTTAGAAAGACCTAACATCATTGATGAGGAATTATTCAATCTTGCAATCGATTCTCTTGGCTCAGAACGGCTTGCAAGCTTTGCAGTAAAAGAGATACTACCGTTATTATCAACTGAACAAATCAAAGAGGCAGGTCTAATTCTGGTTGAGAATTTTGAAAAATACAAA
>DATBIP010000079.1:0-1533 GCA_036556885.1 Nitrosopumilaceae archaeon | reverse complement strand
TCAAAACCATTTGAGCCTGGAATGTATGTTGCACAGCTGCAATATCATGATTTGACAGTATCAGACTTTTTTTATGTGTCTGGCTAATTACTGAAATAAATCAATAATTGGCTGGGCAATTGTTGTAAACCCATGCAGAATCTTATCTATGATTTCAATCATTTGTTTTTACACCTGTTTTTTAACAAACTAGCCTTGGCTTTAGAACATTTGAGACCAAATATCAAACTAGTTTAACTAATGATACTAGTTTAGCTTAACAGTCCACTATTTTGGAAAAACTTGAGCGTGTCAAGTAATTCTCTTTGTGATATGGCTTCTTCTATGACCCATTTTGAAACCTGGCTTTTCTTAAACCACGATGGTACTTTAGTTCCCTCTAGTCCTAGATTTTTTAAAAATTCTTGATCAGAAATAGAGTCTTCAGAAAAACCTGCCCACTGTTTTAACATAGGAATTGACAAAAGTGGTTCTGGATCCATCTTTACTAAATCAGATTCCATTTCAGCTTGAGGTTGTAACTGTGGTAAATTACTTGGAGCAATAACGTCTTGAGCTTGCTCCACTTTGATTGCATCAAAAAATATTGCATCTCTAGAGTTTCTATTTGAATCCCAGGCTCTGACAATAATGTTTGAAGTATCCATTGGTTTTGCAAATGTCAAGGAAAAAACTGCTTCTACATTATTGTTTCGTTGTACAAATGATACGCTAGCGTCTTTTAGGAATCCATTTTTGTTTACAATTTTAATTGGTTTTCCCTTGTCATACTCTACAAATGTGTCACTCTTGTCAATGCGGTCTCGCTCATGCAAGTTAGTATACAGTCCAATGTGTTCTAATGCAGCTGTGCCAGAGTTTTCATACAAGAGCATTCGTAATTGAATCTCGCTTCCTGTTTCTACTATAGCAGTGGGCATTTTGTTTGTCAGCTGTATCTCCTGACTGAGAATTCCACCAAAACCTATAGTTCCGTCTTCCTGCTGTGTTCTTGCACCAGTTACAGAAAATGTGTTAAATGAAGGAGCAGTTTGGTCTCCACTACTTCCACCACCACCAGTTTGTGGAGCTTGTGGAGCATTTGAGAAATAAATTGAAATTAGAGTTGCAGAATTTATGTTGACTGTATTTATTATTCCGTCATAAGTGTAGCTTGCTACTGCACCATTTAGAGTAACGCCATCAATCTCTGTTCCGCTAACAGTTAGAACTGCATCAGTCACTACAGAATCCACTGTAAAGTCTATTTTCTCCGAGGTAAAACTCACTAGGCTAATATCATATGGAGCAGTAGAACCAGATCTGAAAAAGTTGTATTTTCTTTCTTCAGAAACATCATCAAGTTTTAGCGTCATACCATTGTCTTGTACAAAAATATTGGATAGGGTAATTGAATTTGGAAAATTCCATGTTACGGTATCAAGATTGACGTTTATTCCTTCTACAGTAACATCTGCAAAAGTGTAGTTTACAAAAGAAATTGAAAAAAGAAGAAAAACAATTACAAGATATGATTTTTTCATTTTAAATTCA
>DATBIP010000078.1:0-6071 GCA_036556885.1 Nitrosopumilaceae archaeon | reverse complement strand
AGGGATTTAACAGCAAGGAGCTTAGAGGAACGACTCAAAATGACATTCTCAAAGAATACATTGCAAGAAATACCTACATCTATCCTCCCAAACCCTCAATGCGACTAATTGGAGATATGATACAATATTGTGCAAAAGAAGTCCCACAATGGTATCCAATCTCAATTTCAGGTTATCATATGCGAGAAGCAGGAGCAACTGCAATTCAAGAAGTTGCTTTTACACTAGCAAATTCAATTGAATATATCCAAACATGTTTGGATAGAGGCTTGAAGATTGACGAATTTGCACCTCGGTTATCTTTCTTTTTTTGCTGTACTATAGAACTATTTGAAGAAGTTGCCAAGTTTAGAGTAGCAAGAAAAATTTACTCAAAAATACTAAAAGAAAAATTTCATGCAAAGGATCCAAAATCTTTACAACTAAAATTCCATACTCAAACAAGCGGGGAGTCATTGACCGCACAACAACCAGACAATAATATTGTAAGAGTTTCTATACAATCATTAGCAGCAGTTCTTGGTGGAACTCAATCATTGCATACAAATTCACGGGATGAAGCACTTGCTCTACCGACACAAGAGTCTGCAAAGATTGCACTTCGCACCCAACAAATTGTAGCATATGAGAGTGGTGTTACAAGGACAGTTGATCCAATGGCAGGCTCGTACTATCTTGAAGAATTATGTGATGAAATTGAAGACGGCGTTTGGAAATATCTTAAAAAAGTAGAAAAAATGGGTGGTTCTATTAAGGCAATCGAAAAGGGATTCTTTCAATCTGAAATAAGACAGAATGCTTACAGATTAAAAAAAGAGATTGACAATAATGAAAGAACAATTGTGGGCGTTAACAAATTTTCTGAGACAGAGCCAGCTAAACAGGAACTTCTTCGTATAGATGATACTGTAGAAATTCAGCAACGCCAGGCACTCAAGAACTTACGTAGCACTCGTGATAACAAAAAAGTGGAACACGCACTCTCTAAACTTCAATCTGTTGCAGAAACTGAGGAGAACTTGATGCCATACATACTAGATTCAGTAAAGACATATGCCACAACAGGGGAAATTAGTAATAAGTTTAGGGAAGTTTTTGGAGAATACAGACCAAAAGAAGTATTCTAAATAAAAACCTGGATTAAACGGTTTTTCGTTGAACAAAATTTATGTTCAACGAAATCGTTTATTTAAAAAAACTAGGCTTATCGTATTTTTTTCACATATGATGGGCCAGAGCACAATTTATCGCCACAAACTTTGTTCCCTACCTTCCCAGCATGTGAATGTCTAGGTGATTTTTTTTCTGCTTTTATGGCATCTGCGGACTGATCCAAGTCAATTACTGTAGCTGTTACTGCTAATAACATGGCCGCAAGCAAAATTGCAGTTAGTTTTATCATAAAACTTGTCTCTATGTCAAATATATAAAATAATGGATAGTTATGAACTCTGATAATCAAACCAGAAAAATGAATATAATTCAAGTGATATTTTAAAAGAAGATTCTAAGAGTACTTCCCTTGAACAAGAATGAAAAAAATTTAAACTATGACGAAAAACAAGGTATTCTAGATGAAAATTGATCATATTGCCATTGCTGTAAATGATTTAGAAGAAGCAGCAAAAAATTACAAAGAAGCTCTAGGGGTTAACAGTGTTGAATTTGAAACTGTAGAATCGGAGGGCGTCAAACTTGCAATCCTTCATCTGGAAAATGGAAGAATTGAGCTCATGCAACCAACAAACGATCAGAGTCCTATTAAAAAATTTTTAGAAAAAAAAGGCCAAGGATTACATCACGTGGCTTTACAAACAGATGACATTGAAAGCGAAGTGGAAAGAATGGAAGGATGCGGTATTCAGTTTTTAGGTAAAGTCAGACCAGGCTCTGAAGGAACTAAAATAACATTCATTCATCCCAAATCTCTTAATGGTGTATTGGCAGAGCTTTGTTCTCATCCAAAATAGTTTTACACATGTCTATCCAATTGGCAAGATGCAGTTCTATTCCATCATCTTTAGAGTATCAGATGCTGTAATAATTCCAACAAATTTAGATTTCTTTGAAACCAAAATACATTTTGAAAACCTGATCAATGGAACTAAAACATTTGCAGGAGTATCATAATCTACAATTGGTGGCGGAGGCTCCATTGTTTCAGACAGCTTTGCATGTTTTAGCTCAGACTCCCCAATATCTGCTAAATGTTTCATAATGCCGTCATCAGATACTACCCCCACAGGAGTATTTCCATCAAAAACTGGAATCTGACTAATCGAAAATTTGTGCATTTTTTCAATTGCATCATGTAAAGTGTTGCTAGGTTTTAATTTTACAATGTCCTTGCTGCAAAAATCTCCAGCCTTGTGAGGTGAGCTTTGGCCTTCAAGCGAGGCTAAACTGTCAAAGATTTTTTTTGCAGTGTCATAACTGGGCTGGCTTCGTCCAGATTCTATCTGATTTATCATAGATGTACTAACGCCAGCCATACTAGCAAGCTTTTTTTGAGTAATTCCAAGTTTTATTCTCATTTGTTTTATAGTGTCAATTCTAGGTAGCATTTGAAATTAGAACTCGTTTGTTGGTTTTAAACCATTTAACAAAAACTATCGTCTTCTAGTCTTTTTCTTGGGCTTTTTGATTGATTTTTTGACCTTTTTTGCATTCTTAGAACTTGATGATTTTGATAGAGATGCTTGTGCTGCTGCAACAATTGCAATAGGAATCCTGTGAGGCGATGCACTAACATAGTTTAGGCCAGAATTATGGCAGAAAATAATGGAACGAGGATCTCCTCCATGTTCACCACAGATTCCAAGCTCCAGTTTGGGTTTGATCATTCTTCCTTTTTGAATTGCTATTTTCATCAAACTTCCGACTCCGTTTACATCAAGGGATTGGAATGGACTAGTTTCTAGCAACTCTTTATCAAGATACTCGGGAAGAAATTTTCCTTCTGCATCTTCTCTACTAAAACTAAAGGTTCCTTGAGTAAGATCATTTGTGCCAAAGCTAAAAAATTCAGCAGTTTGTGCAAGCTCATCTGCTGTTAATGCAGCTCGCACTACTTCAATCATTGTTCCAAAATTAATATTGAATTTCATATTGTGTTTTTTTTGCATCTCTGATTTGATTTGCTCATAAATTCTTTTGATATGATTCAGTTCTGCAATGCTGCTAACTTGAGGAATCATTATCTGAGGTCGTGCATCAACTTTTTGTTTTAGTAATTCCGCCGTTGCCTCAAAGACCGCTCGTATCTGCATTTCATAAATCTCGGGATATGTTATTCCAACACGTACCCCTCTATGACCCATCATGGGGTTTATTTCAGCCAAATCTCTTGCTCGTTCAAGAATAGACTTGGTTTTGTTTATTTCAGAAGTTGCGCTTTGTTGCTCCAGCTTTCGTAATTTATCTGCAAGCTCTTCAGGATTAGGCAAAAATTCGTGTAACGGGGGATCAAGTAGTCTAATTGTAACAGGATACCCCTCCATGGCTTTGAAAATCTGTAAAAAGTCACTTTTTTGTAATTCCCCAAGCTTTTCTAAAACCTCCTTTCTTTTTTCTATATTTTTTGCCATAATCATATCAACAAATAATCCAATTCGGTCTTTTGCATTAAACATCCTTTCAGTCCTGCACAAGCCGATTCCTTCTCCACCAAACATTCTTGCTAATTTTGCACCTTCAGGAGTATCTGCATTGGCACGAATCCCAATCTTTTTTTCTTTTTGAGCCCAACCAAGAATTGTCTTAAAATCGTCAGTAATTTTGGGGTCTATTGTAGGTACGGCTCCAACAAATACAGTTCCTGTACTGCCGTCTATAGTAATTACATCTCCTTCAGAAAGCATTTTTCCACCTGCTTGGCAAGTTCGTGCTTCATGATCAATTTTTAGTTCAGCACAACCTACAATGCAAGCCTTTCCCATTCCTCTGGCAACTACTGCAGCGTGGGAAGTTTTTCCTCCCCTACTTGTAAGAATACCGACCGATGAAAAGAAGGCAGGTACATCTTCAGGTTTTGTTTCTTCTCTAACTAAGATTACATTTGTACCGTTCTCTCCTTTCTCAACAGCTCTCTTTACATCAAACACTGCAACGCCACTTGCAGCACCTGGTGACGCAGGTATTCCTTTGGCAAATTGTGGATATCCTCTTGCATTAGGATCTATTGTTTTATGTAACAATTGTTCTAGCTGATCAGCATTCAGGCGAAGCAAGGCTCTATCTTGTGAGATGAGTTTTTCTTTTACCATGTCAACTGAAGTTTTAATCATTCCAACTGCATTCATTTTTGCAGAACGGGTCTGTAATAGGTAGAATTTACCTTGTTCAACTGTAAACTCAATGTCTTGGGGTTCTTTGTAATGGTTTTCAAGATTCTTGCAAGTGAGAAGTAACTGCTTGTAAGTATCTGGTAGTTCTTTTTCCATCTGATCAACTGGTTTTGGTGTTCTTACCCCAGCAACAACGTCTTCTCCTTGAGCATTGACAAGATATTCCCCAAAGATTTGTTTTGTTCCATCTGCAGGGTTTCGTGTAAACACAACCCCTGTTGCACTATCATTACCCATGTTTCCAAAGGCCATTGCTACAACATTTACTGCAGTTCCGTCAGCAATGTCTTTTGTTATGTTGTATTTGTTTCGGTAAACTACTGCCCGCTCTCCCATCCAGCTGTTGAATACTGCCTTTATTGCAAGAATCAACTGTTCATAAGGATCACTTGGAAAAGGAGTTCCAGTGTGTTTTTCACAAATTTTTTTGAATTCTGATACAACCTGTTTTAATGATTTTTCATTTAATGCACTATCTGCTTGAACAGCCTGGTTCATTTTGGCGTTTTCTAAAACCTCATCAAACTTTTTGTCACTAACTCCAAAAACTACTTTTCCAAACAATTGAACAAATCTTCTATACGAATCCCATGCGAATCTGGGATTGTTACTCTTTTGTATTAGCCCTAGCACTGTTTCATCATTTAGACCTAGATTCAAAATAGTATCCATCATACCTGGCATAGAAATTGATGCTCCCGAACGAACAGAAACAAGCAAAGGATTTTCTTTGGAATTCCATTTTTTGCCAGTTTTCTTCTCAATTTTTGCTATGTTTTTCTTAACGTCAGATATCACATTTTTTGGAAGTGTTTTATTATTTTCATAATATTTCTTGCAAACCTCTGTAGTGATTATGAAGCCAGGAGGAACTGGAAGCTTCAATTTGGTCATTTCACAAAGGCCAGCTCCTTTTCCTCCAAGGAGCTTACGATTTTTCCCGTCTCCTTCATTGAAAAAATATACAGATTTCATTTTTTCCTAGGCTATCACTGAAAAAATAGGGGATTTTAAACCATTGCCTTGGCAAATTCTTCAATAATTTTGTCCCAATTTTTGGCCTTGACAATTCCGCTTGCCACAAGAATTCCTCTAGACCCAAGCTCGATTGCTTTTTTTACATCTTCTCCAGAAATAATGCCAGCTCCACACAACAGTTTTGTTTGTGTCTTGGTATTTTTTATTACAGATACAGCTCTCGTAATTAACTCTGGTCTTTCTTTTGAAATAGCCTTTCCAGAGCCAATTAGCTCAGGTGGCTCAATTGCGATATAGTCTGGACTGAATTTAGAATATTTTGAGGCTTCTGCAACATTTTTTACACATACCACAGATATCATCTTGAGCTTTTTTAGTCTTAAAATTAGCTGTTGAATATCACTGCTGGAAATTCTGTGCTCACTGTGATTGATCAAGGCTCCTTTTACGTTTGACTTTTTTATGATTTCAGGAATCACAAAGCCGGTAGTACTGCCTACATTTGTATTATCTACATGCTGAGCCAAAATAGGTATTGAAAAGCCAGTTACGTGACCCAAAAGATGCTGGGGAGGGGCAACTGCGATTTTGATTTGATATTTTTTGGATATCCTTTGTGCCGCTTTGACTAATTTTATTATTTTTTCTCCAGAAATTTCCTCATAATTTTTACAATTTATTATGAACATTGATGTTTTTTGTATTTATATCAAATAAAAAGAAAGTGGTTAATCCCCGTAGTCTCCA
>DATBIP010000077.1:0-7677 GCA_036556885.1 Nitrosopumilaceae archaeon | reverse complement strand
GGTTAGTGAGTATATTGAAGAAGAAAATCAGGGTATTCAGAATTTGACTAGGAAAAGAGGCGCTGTGGAAAACGAGGCAGATGAGGTAGGTTCATTGATTAACACTTTACGGGGGAAACTTTCAGGTATTGATTCAGTTGTAAGTGCAGAAGGCGAGAAGATTAAGGACTTTAAAGAATCACGACGCGAGTCTTAAATTTTGAGTTATTTTTCTAATTAAAAAGAAAATTAACAACTACATGTATCGCGTAGTTGTGGATGTTGGAGTTATATGCTCTACTGGCATTGAAGGGAATTTTTCATTTACAGCGGTCTCTGCAACTGCTGCAGCCTCTTGTAGAATCTTTTCAGACTCCGCATTTGTGGAAGTTTCAATTCCAAACGAGGAATCGCCGGAGAATGTATCTGTCATCAGACCACCTAGCATTTCTGTCATTCTGTTTACTTCCTGGTCTGCCTCTGGCATGAACTTTACAAGTGATGACTTGAGACTTCTCATCAAACCGATAGTTGGCATGATAGTTACTACTGTATCACCTAGGTCATGGAATGTTGTTAGTCTAAGCTCAATTTGTTCTAAAGCCATTCTTGCATTTCCAAGAACCTTACTGACCTTTCGAACCTCTACCAATTCATTTGATAAGACTTTTGATGTATGAGTATCATGTTGCTGAGTAGAAACAACGATTCTTTTGAAAAGCTTCTCGTCACGTTGTTGTAATTTTGTAAGCATGTTATCTAATTTTGAGATTTGGGTCTGTAATCGTTTTACGGCCATTTCCACCCTAGGCTTTAGTGCCCCCTTTGGCTTGACTGCCTCATTAAGGCGTTCAGTAATTCCAGGTGTTGCTGGCTTTGCCCACTTATTTTGGAAATTTGTCATATGGGCTCCTTGAATAATTGATTATTAATTCAAGATGTAAATTTTCCTTAACCATGAATGAAATTTCTCTAACAAGAATAAGAAAAAACTCGCTTTTGAAGATTAGATATTCTGAAGTGTAGTTCGTTGAGGATGAATTTTTCGAATATGACTATGCATTCCAGACTCGTTAGTGAGTATTTCTCCACAAAGTGGACATTTTTGCATTTTACGCTTATGTAAGAGGGTATGTATTTAAGCATTTCTTCTAAATGAAAATTTCTTCAGAAAATATCAAAAAGGATTTTTTAAAAAAATAAGAAAGGTTCGCATTAAGGAATTTGTTTTTATTTTAATCTTCTATTCAGTTTTTGGATGAAAGCAAAACTTGGTGGGTATATTACAATTATAGTAGGCATTGCAATAGTAATTGGATTTCTTGGAACTCAAGACAGAGAAATTCAGAATACGGAAAAACGAGTTTTTCATGTTACACTTGCTAATCCAGAAAATTATGAAAATGGAGTATATTCAGAAGCATTTGAAATTGAAGAAGGTATGTATGAATTTAGGTTTGTTCCTAATGGAGACAGTCCTAAGATTTTGACCATCTCTATGAGCGGAGAATCATTTAGGTATTTTGAGACTTTTTCATTAGAAGGAACACCTCATGAAACGGGTGTTTCAACATACTATACATGGCAATATTCTGGTAACAAAACAATCAAAGTGCCTAGTAAGCAAGAGATTGAGATCATCATTAATCCAAATGGTAATCTGTTAGGTCCTGTTTCAGTAGATATTTTTCAAGAATAAATAAATGAAAAGTGGCGTGACTCCCAATGCAGAACTCTGAGAGATTTCCTCTCTATGTCAAGGCACCAAAGTTCCTTTGACTTCCACTATTGTTCTGCGGAGCCACGCGATTTTAGTCGATAGGATTTGCATCCTTCCGCATTAATTATTATACGATTTTAAACTATTTAAGATTTTAATGAAAATTTTACAATTATATAACTATAATCAGTAATTTTTGGAGGCTAAATAATGCTGTATTAGTAAAAAAGTGTTAAGATTCGAGAAAAATTAGATATTTTGCAAATTCATGAAAATAAGATTTTGTTTATTAGGACCAATAAACTTGGGAGCTGCATGACTTTACGAGATCAAACTAAGGGAAATAGATTATCGCTTTTTGCAAAACATGCTGCCAAGTATCACGCTGTGGGAGCTAGCGGTGTTCTAGTAAATCTTGGTCTTCTATTCTACCTTACTGAATATGTTGGTTTATGGTATTTTCTATCTTATACTTTTGCCATTTCTGCTTCAATTACTTCTAACTTTGTTTTAAATAAATTTTGGACATTTAGAGATTCAATAGACTCTCAAAGAACTATTGTAATGTATGTTAAATTTGTAAGTGTTAGTATGTTAGGTATGGCAATTCAACTAGGTTCTGTTTATGTATTTGTTGAATCATTAGGAATTTACTATATGCTTGCAGCTTTAATTTCAATTTGTATTGCAGGAGGTATTAATTTCATAATTAATAGACGTTGGACATTTGGTGTAAGATTCTAACTTTTGAGAAGATATGAATCCGCGTACAAAGAAAAAGATTGAAATCATTTCTCTACTTTCCATTATTTGGTTTGTGATTACTCTTCCTTTACCTTGGATTATTACAGCACCACCTGAGGCTGCTCAGACTCAACTAATTATCATACTTCAGATTACAGGAATGATATCAGTTCCATTTGTTATTCTTGCAATAGTATGGACTTTAAAACCAGAGCTAACTTCCTAGCCTTTCATTCCATATCCTATTAATACAGAATAACAACCAAGACCACATTCTTCACATCTTGGTTTCATTGAATCATTTTCAGCACTTCCTATACAACAAGGTCTTTTTTCTCTACCCATATGATCTACTGATACTATAGCCCAAGTTGGGCAATCGATTGGGGTTGTTCCTTTTCCTCCCCAACTTTTTTTCATAATTTCAAGCTGTTTTTTTGGATTAATTATATAATCTTTGTAGCCATTTTCTTGCATTGAGATGATCTCATCTATTACTTTAGTTCTCTGTTCCCCAAAAGGAAGCCATAGTGGATCCCCCTCCATAAATGGGGTATGAAATTGAAATCCAATTTTATTTGAATGTTCGTGCCAGTCTTCGATCACTTTTTTGACTGTCATGTAATTTTTTGAATTAATGGTCATTGTTATCCAGATATCTTTCCAGGCTTTTTTCCCATTTTTTTCAATATAGTCAATTATATTTTTTCTAGTTTTTTTCCAAGCTCCTTCACCACGAATTTCATTATGTATTTTTTCTGTTCCATCTATTGAAATCCAATAAAAGTAAATGTCTTTGAGGTAAGGTAATGGATAGGTTCCATTAGTTACTACACATGCTCTTTTAGGAAACTCTTTTACAAATAATTCTATAACTTCTGGTCTCATCATAGGCTCACCTCCAACTAGAGTCACTATGAAAATATGATGTTTTTTGAATTTTTCATCAATTACTTTTTTCCATTCCTCAACACTGAGTTCTTCGTTTTCTTTTCTATTTAGCCACCAATAACAATGCTCACAATGAAGATTACATATGTTGATGATATCAGCTGAGCCATAAAGTGGACTACGTTTGTTGAAAAGTCTGTAACCTGCAAATTTAAAGAGTATGTGAAGGTATAGAGGAGACTCTTGAATTATTTGACGAAATCCCCTTCCCATTAATTCCATATAGAACTTACCTACAAGTACTTAGGGTTCATATCCTAAAAATAGATCGTTTTTATGAAAATTAGGTTTTAAACCAGATTTGATTTTCTAGATAATCTATTTGTTTTATCATCTCTTCAATTTTTTTTGTGATTGCCATAACAGATTGAAATTGTTCAAACATCTCTTGCTCTTCTTCTTTTGAAAGTATGGTTTTTTCTGCTTTATCAAAAAATTCTTCTTCTTTTGCCAGATGATCCTGTAAGTAAATTGAGTAGGTTCTGAGATATCTTGCAACTGGCTCTTTTGCATCTTCTCCTTTTTTCCATCGTTGTATATGTTGTGCTATTTTATTAGCAATTCTGCGACCAAATTCATGTTCTATCAAAAAAGTTCGAATCTCTTTTTTTAAAGTTTCATAACTAGCTACACATGGAAAATAGGAATTTTCTTCTCTAGAATAATGAATTGAATCTAAAAATTCTGCTATAACCAGAGTGATTATTTCAAGATCAGAAAATGGGATGTTTTTACCTGCATAAAGTTCATGATAGCACTTATTGATAATCTTCTCTAATCGTTTTATTTGTTGATGATCTTTTCTTAGTATATTTGAGGCACTCAATGTTGATTAATGTTATATTGTAACATTTTAAATGGTATGTCGAGTTATGATTCTTCTAGCTCTAAAAATTTAATAAAACATGTTGCAAGAGAGAAAAAAGATTGGATTTACAAATTGTGTCTGAGATATACTTGATGCCATAGAGGAATTAGTTATTCAATAATTTGCCAGATTGGTTTACTTGTGGTAATAAAGGATGTCCTTCCTTGTTATAGGTTTGAAATGAGGTAAATATTTGATGGATTCGGATATAATAGTAAATGCAATTCGAGACCCTACGCCAGATGCTGCATCAGAAGTAATGAAAAATATCACACCAGATATTGTTAGTGGAATTATGCCTTCAATATTCGGTTTTACGATTGATGGTAGTCAATCATCAGAAGTTGTTGCAGAACAAACTTTGGATAAGATATTCACAGTAGTTGAAACTAAAGTATTGGGTGAAGGTGTAGATTTTGTAATTGATAAATTTGGAGATAGAATTGTAGACATGGTTACTGGTCAGACTATGCTTAGTATTTTTGAACGAGTAGCTATGATGCTAGTTGGAAGTTAAAATTACAGATTAAGTAATTCTTTTAACCCTTTGTAGCGATTTCTTATTGTAACTTCTGTAACATTTGCAGATTCTGCAATATCTCTTTGGGTTTTGTCTTCACCATTTTTAACGCAAGAAAGATACAAAGCTGCTGCAGCTAAACCCATTGGATCTTTTCCTGCTGATACTTCTTTTTCTTGTGCACTTTTGAGAACCTGAATCGCATAACGTTTTGTTTTTTCTGCAATCCCTATTTTACTTGCAATTCTTGCAACACATTGAATAGAGTCTGTGACTGGCATTTTAAGATCAAGTTCTTTTACAAGTAGTCTATAGCATCTTGCAATATCTTTTCTTTTTATATTTGCAGCAATTTCAACATCTTTTAGGTTTCTTGGAGTTGCCGTATCACGACATGCTGCATACAGTGCAGAAGCCATTAATGCAGAAATTGATCTTCCTCTAACTAGACCTTTATCTAGTGCTTTTCTGTAAATGTATGCTGCTTTTTCTATAACTGCATCAGAAATTGCAAGTTTATCTTTTAATCTATTAAGCTCACTAAATGCCTGTCTAAAATTTCTATCAACTGGTTCATGAACTTGACTCCTACTATCCCATGTCCTAAGGCGTTCAATGGTGCTTTTCATAGACGCAGTCAATGGTCTTCCTGCAGCATCTTTGTTTATTGGATTGATAATAGTTGCAAGTCCCATATCATGCATAGTAAGAGATGTTGGTGCGCCGGCTCTAGCACGATCACCATGTTCATCCTGAGTAAAGGAACGCCATTCTGGTCCAGACTCTTGTAATTTTTCAGACATAACATAACCACATTTTGAGCAAAACATTTCTCCAGATTCATTATCAGTGACCATTTTACCTTTGCCGCATCGTTGGCATTTTTCTTTTGAATTTGCTATCTCGGTAACCACGATACCACCTATAGGAAGATTAATCATAGTTGGGATTTATGAATCAACAACCCTTTAGATCTACCTACAGGGCAGATTTAGCCTCAAAATATGCTTAGAAAATCTTGGTAACATAGAAAAGCCTTTCCATGTATAAAAAAGCAGGTAAAAATTGTGAAATTCCATATTGGTGTCTATTGTCTATTTTCTGTACTCTGCGTAATTTTCTTTCCTTCCATAGAGGCTGAAACTATTAAGCATACAATGGAAGGAAGTGTTGATGTACAAATAACTCATCCAGAATCTGTAGTAATTGGAAGAACATTCTCTATTTCAGTTTTAATTGAAAACAATGGATGGGAGGACAAAAAAGATATTTCATTAATAATTACAAACCCAGATGAGTCGATCATTCCTACTGATAAAAATGAGATAACAATAGAGCGGTTATCAACTGAAGGTTCCTATGGAAGAACTATTGATTTTGAAATTTCATCTGATGCTAGTGTTGGTACACATTTTTTAAATATTTTATATTCTCAAGTTCTTGTAAAAAATAATGTAGAGCCTCAAAGTCCTACTACAAATAACATAGCAATTCCTATTATAATCAAAAATCAGCCCAAAGTAACAATTCATACTATTACGCCTGAGACAATATTTCCAAATGCAGAATTCCCATTCCAAGTAGAGTTAATTTCTCAAGATATCGATTTGACTGAAGTGAATGTACAAATTGTTCCCCCGGAGAATATTGTTTTTCAAGGAGAAGTCACTCATTCATTTTCCTCAATTCAACAAAATGTTCCGATTTCGATAATATCCCAGATAAAGACTCCCAAACAAGAGTTAAGTACTGAACACAAAGTTCCTTTTGAAGTAATAGTCAGCTATACTGATGATATAGGAAAAGAAAAAATTGATTCAAAAACTATTCAGCTAGTATTACGACCACGCACATTTATGGAGATTACTACTGATGGTGGAGTTTGGATTGGGGATTTCTTTTTAGCTCCTTATGTTAGCATTGGAACAATAATTGCAATACCAGCTGGTACACTTTTTTCATTAGCTATTAAAAGAAGTTTAGAAAAGAAAAAGAAAAGAAAAACAAAATAGGAAAAATGACTTGAATATGTTAATCCAAAAAAAGATATTATTAATTTCATTGATTGTTACAACTTTACCTCTTTTCATAACAAATTCTTACGGCCATGGGATAGGGTATGAGGTGTTTCCTCCAGTTAAGCTAGGAGATAAAATGGTTGCATTAGAGGTCACATCTTCACAATATCAAAATCCAGATAGTCCTGATAGAGAGATTACTTTTTCTTTATTTGATATAGAAACGGGAATTACGATTAAAGATGTAACATATAGTATAGAAGCTACAAAAAAAGATCAACTCCTTTTTGAAAATACCTTTGCAACTAGTGATGGAATCCTTGTAATGGATTTTCTTCATAGTGATTCAGAAAAAATTTCAATAAAGCAGGAGAATAAAGCTAGTGTTTTTGATGTTTTGATAGGTGCAAAAAAAGATGTTATTCAAGTATCAGGAAAACCATTCAATACAGGAGGATTATACAAGTTTAGAGTTTTAATTACAACAGCAAATTCATTTTCTAAAACATTAGAAGATCCTTTAGAATATAATGTAGGATTATCAATTCCACAGAGAAATTTCTATGATGTAAATGATCCCAATTTTGGTTCTCAGCAGCTTAGTATAGTTACGTATTATGATGAAATTAACGAGTTTCATTATGATCCTTCTACCAAATCTATAACTTTTTCAATGCCTTTTGAATGGACTAAAGAAAACATTAACCAAACATCAATTGTACATGAGGAATTAACTATACCAAAAACGTTTGGAGATCTTATGGTGTCTACTTTTTCTGCTAAAGTCAACGATGTTGAGGTTCCACAAAGAGTAATTACCATTGATGAGTTCTCAGAAGTCCAAAGAATTATTCACATAGTTCTTAATCAAAATGAT
>DATBIP010000076.1:0-9716 GCA_036556885.1 Nitrosopumilaceae archaeon | reverse complement strand
TGGACTAAATGGTTTTGATTGTGAAATGGCATCAGGTTCAGTCCCAGCTGGAATAAGAAAACTAATCCAAGAGGAAATAATTAAAAAAGATGAGATAGTAATAGGGATTCTAACAGGGCGACAGAAAGATGCTATGTTACCGGTAGATTACCACAACAATCCTAGCAATAGATTTGCCAAGCCGCCAAAACAATGATTCTATAAATCTAAAATAGAAATTATAAACAATATTTAGTAATCAGGCATTATGAACATCTTGTTCTTTATAGCAAAATTATTTTTTTAATGAAAAGTGTTCTTCTAAGATTTTTTTCTTTTCATCCATGTGAAATAATTCCTCAGTATGTTTGAAGGCATCAGCATATTTTTTATGAAATAACATTGCTTGCATCAAAATGTGATTTTCTGGAATGACTATTCCAGTTTGATCATCAGAATACATCATTTTGACAGTATCGCCAATAGATTCTACCATGTTTGCATGAATGTGAATCATGTTAGTATCTTTAAAGCTGAATTTCATGGTATCTGCATAATCTCTTACCTCTTTTGTTCCTTTAGCTGTATACAATGTTGCAACTCCATACTCATTTTTGAATACCTCTAAAATTTCGGATGGTTTTGGAGCAGTGTCTTTAAAACGTATATCCATGATATGCAAATGCATTTGTCGAGTTGGTACTTTTATCGCGCGTAGAAATAATGGTATATCTTTACCCATATAGCTTTTTACATCATCCCCATGATGTGGATTCTCTGACCATTCAATAGTGTCCTTTACCTCTTTGCCAGTTTGTTCTAAATCAGCCCATCGCCGAACAAGTATAACATCAAATCTATGTAGTCTGTGACCATATTTTTCTCGAAGTGGTTCCAAAATTCTTCCCATTCCAGTTACATTACAACTTCCTTGCATCACATGTTTTTTTCCAAATGCTTGATCATAATTTACGCGAGAATTAAATAATAAATCTGAAACAGCCTTATCGCCATAAACCGTTTCACCTCCTTGATAAATTGCCATAATATTTTTTGGTTCGTAAAGATTTTTTTTGTTGATATATCCTTGACCTCCTGGAGATGCGTCAATTACCAGATCACAGTCATCTAGCGCCTGTTCTATTGTTCCAGAAATTTTATAATCTTTGAATAAATTTAGTTTTTTTTCAGGTACAAAGACTGACAGACCATTGGAAATTGCTATGTTGACTTTATCATCTGGAGAATATTTTCCGACTCCAATGAGTTGAATTTCAGAATCACCATTGATAAATTGCGTGATTCGACTTCCTATAGAACCATAACCATTAACAAAAACCCTTTTCATATAATTTCTCTACCTTTCGCCTTGTATTTACTTTACATACAAAGAACTAAATTTATCTTATTTTGTGGAGGAAATGAATGGATGAAGTAAAGTCTGATAATTCTCATAATAGCCAGAATATACCTTCTTCAAAAGCTAAACAAGGATTACATGGGCCCTCTATTGGAATAGGTGCAGGAATAGCTATAGTTTCCATTCTAGCTACCTTTTTTGTTATAAGTGTTATAGATGATAGCCCTGAGCTAGAATTTGAAGAAAAATCACCAACCCAAGGTTCTGAAGAAGTTGCCTTATCTCTGTTTACTGCCAATGCATCACCATATCTTGGAGATGAAAATGCTCCAATAACTCTAGTTGAGTTTGGAGATTACCAATGTTTCTTTTGTAATAAATTCTTCCATGAAACAGAAGGTAATATTCTAAAAAATTATGTAGAAACAGGTAAAGTAAAAATTATTTTCAAAGATTTTACAATAATTGGTCCAGATTCTGTAGCTGCAGCACATGCAACTCACTGTGCTAATGAACAAGGTAAGTTTTGGGATTATCATGATGTGTTGTACAATAACTGGGCTGGGGAAAACAATGGATGGGCTTCATTAGGTAACTTAACTAAATTTGCTAATGATGTTCAGTTAGACCAAGAGGCTTTTACCAAGTGTATGAATGATGGAAAGTATCAACAACGAGTAGCTGCAAACAATAATGATGCAAGAACTCTTGGATTAACAGGGACTCCAGCATTTTTTGTGATAGGTCCTGACAATCAAATTACCAAGATCGGTGGAGCTCAACCATACGATGTTTTTGTAAGACTTTTTGAGTCAGAATTGCAAAAATAAGAGAAATCCTGAAAAATTTTTATAAAAGATGAGAAAAATGGTTAATTCTTGCCTTATTTGTTAGGCACATTAACCCCAACAACCTTTATTTACGATTTGGAGTTGGCTAGCTTATGGCAGCAGGGATAGACGATATTGGAATTTACATCCCAAGATTGTATGTAGATGCCTCTGATTTTGCGTCTGCGAGAGGAGTAGATCCTGCCAAACTTGTAAGAGGACTAGGCATCTCT
This sequence comes from Nitrosopumilaceae archaeon, assembly GCA_036556885.1. Lineage (GTDB taxonomy): Archaea > Thermoproteota > Nitrososphaeria > Nitrososphaerales > Nitrosopumilaceae > CSP1-1. Next base: position 7,314 of record DATBIP010000076.1, on the reverse strand, counting down.
CAAATGGCCATGGTTGATACTAATCAAGATCCTGCTTGTTTGGCAGCAAATGCTTGCCTAAGAGTAATGAAAAAAAATAATCTATCTCCTGATGATATCGGACGATTGTATGTTTCCACAGAATCTTCTTTTGATGAATCAAAAGCAATGAATTCCTATGTTATTGGAATGCTTGAACAAGTGTATGGTAGAGATTCCTTTGAACATTGTGGGGGAGTTGAAACAAAATTTGCATGTGTAAGTGGTTCGTATGCATTATACGATAATGCAAACTGGATTAGAGCGGGAGAAGCTGAAGGTAAAAGTGCTCTTGTTGTTGTTTCAGATATTGCAAAATATGATTTAGGTTCAAGTGGTGAGCTAACCCAAGGAGCAGGTGCGGTTGCAATGCTTCTAAATGATAACCCAAGACTGCTAGCATTTGATCCAAAAGTAACAGCAACCTCAATCAAAGATGAATACGATTTTTACAGACCATTTGGAAAGGAAACACCAATAGTGCACGGTCAATATTCGAACTTGCTTTATCTTATTCAAGTCAAAACAGCCTTGATGGCATATAAGAAAAAAGCACTTGATACGGGAATAATCAAATTGAAAGAAGGCGAGTCGTTTTTAGATTACATTGATTACATTTGCATGCATCTTCCATATAGTAACATGGGTAAAAAAGCTCTAGCATATCTAGTAAGACATGAATGGAGAGGATTGCCTAGATGGAAAAAAATTATTGAAGAAATAGGAATGGATGAACCAAGTCCAAAAGACCCACGTGGAACGATTGAATCAGTTCTTGCAGATTCAGAGTTTATGGCAAAAGATCATGAATTTACAAAACTATTAACAAAAACAGAAGAATTTCAGGATATTTATGAATCAAAAATTGCTAGCTCTCTAATTGCGTCAAAAATGATAGGAAACCTCTACACCGCTTCATTATATCTAGGCTTTAGAAGCGCGTTAGAATTTGAATTTCAAAAAGGAGTTGAACTTGAAGGAAAACGTTTTGGTTTTGGTTCTTACGGAAGCGGAAGCAGTGCAATGGTCTTTAGCGGTGTAATTCAACCACAATACAAAGAGATTGTTAGAGATATGAATTTAGAGGCAGAGATTGGACCACGAAAGAAATTAACTCTTAAAGAATACGAAGAGCTTCATGAGAATAAACGTGGTCCTGATAAGAGTATTCTAGACAGCAAAGAAGAATTCATTCTAGTAGACGTAAAAACTGTCCCTGAGAGTAAGGGCGAGCGAAGATACCTTTTCAACGAGTAATTTTTTAATTTAATGAAAATAATTTATTTATTGAAATTTTGGGCTAGCATTTAATTTCTTTTATTATCTTAGTTATTCTTGGAATAATGAATTAAGCTCAATTTCATTTGAAATAATGTCTGAGATTTTTTCTAATTTGAAATCTTTAATGAATGGGATTGAACCTATTACAGGTTTTTGTGTCAACTCTTCAAGATCTCGTTTAAGTTCTGGTATAGGATAACCATTAGATTCCAAATTATTTATTATCAAACCACGAATTTTTATTCCATATATTTGACACATCTTATTTGTCATTATAGTATGATTAATTGTTCCAATACGTGAGCTAGTAACTATGATTGTTTCTAAATTCATATTCTTAATTAAATCTATTACAAAATAATCCTCAAGAATTGGAGTCATAATACCTCCAATCCCTTCAACTAACAAAACATCATGCAATGAAGATAATTGTTTAAAACTATTGATAACAATTTTTAGATCAACTTTAAGCCCAAGATTTTTTGAAGCAGTAAATGGTGATGCTGGAATTGGGAAAAAATAGGGATTCAATAATTCTTCAGGCTCATTTACCTGGGATGCTTTGGCAAGTAGTTGTACATCATTTGATTTGTATCCATTTTTTTGAGGGGTTCCTGCAGCAAAAGGCTTCATTACTCCAACATTAATTCCCATTTTTTTTAGTGCTGAAGCAATACCTGCAGTGACAAGGGTCTTACCAACATCAGTATCTGTCCCAGAAATAAAATAGGATTTCAAGAAAAATCTCTTTGATTGGTTGAGAAATCACAGTTCATATTTTTTACCAGCATTTTTTATTGTTGATACTGTACGGTCAATGAGAAGATCTAGCTCATTATTAGAAATTGCTAGCGGAGGAACTAACATCACAATATTTCCAAGAGTTCTTAGATAAATTCCATTTTTCTTACCTTCTTCAAAGATTATTTTGTTAATTGATTTTTTTGGCGATATAGGAATTTTTGTTTTTTTGTTTTTTACTAATTCTATTCCCATCAACATTCCTTTATGCCGTACATCTCCTACTAAATCCAGTTGATAGAGTTCCTGAATTCTATTTTTAAAAACTTTGGAGGTAGTTTGAATTTTTTTTATAAGATGATGTTTCTCATAAAGTTTAAGATTTTCATTGGCAACTGCTGCAGCAATTGGATTTCCAGTAAATGTATGACCATGAAATAGATGTTTGTTATCATCAAATTTTCCTAAAAATGTATCAAAAATTTTCTTAGTTGTTAAAGTTGTACCCAATGTTAGATAGCCTCCTGTAAGCATTTTTCCATATGCTACAATATCTGGTACACTATCTTGTGAGATATATTGTACAAGGGATCCTAATCTTCCAAATCCTGTAGCTATTTCATCTAAAACCAAAAGTACATCAAATTTCTTACATAATTTGCTTATTTGTTTTTGAAATCCTTTGGGAAAAATGTTCACACCTCCAGCTACCTGTGCTCCACTTTCCATCACAAATGCAGCAATGTTATCATTAGATGAAAGAAGGTTTTCAATTTTTCCTAAACAATATTGTTCATATTCTTCACATGAAATACCTCTTGGATATCTATAGCTAGAAGGTACTGAAATTTGAATCGTAGGAAAAAGTTGATTTTTGAATTTAGAAAAAAATTGAGGTACAAATCCAACAGACATTGCTCCAAATGTATCACCGTGATATCCGTTTTTTAGCGTAGCAAGTTTTGTTTTATTTTTAATTCCTTGGTTTTTCCAATACTGTAAAGATAATTTGAAAGCAATTTCCATTGCTGTTGACCCATTATCAGAATAAAAAACATAGTTCATGTTAGGCGAGATTTTTACAAGTTTTTTTGCAAGAACTTCTACAGGATCATTTGTTAGATTAAAAAGTGAGGAGTGTGGAATTTTTTTTGCCTGTTTGGTTATAGTATCAATTAATTCTTTTTTTGAATGTCCCCATACATTGCACCACATACTTGCAACACCATCAAGGAGTTTGTTACCTTTAGAATCAATTAGCCACATTCCTTCACCTTTAACAATTTTATCAAAATGAGTCCATTCTTGCATCTGGGTGTTTGGATGCCAAACAAAACTTTGTTTTTTCATTTTTTGCATATAATTTATTTTAATATAATCCAATAAAAAATGTAAACCTCACTTTTATGAGAGGTTAACGCTTCTAAAATCTTAATTAACCCATTTTGTGGCTAAAAATTGATGAGTGAAGAGTCTCAATTTATTCTTGATTGCCAAAATAAGGTCCTATCAGGGCGTTCTTTATCAGAATTAGAGGCAGAAAAACTAATCAATGTTTCAAAAATACAATTAAGATTACTTTCTGATTCTGCAAATAAGATCACTCGGGCATTTCAGGGCAATGCTGTAGATGTAGAACAGTTATCAAACATAAAGAAAAATTATTGTAGTGAAGATTGTTCTTTTTGTTCTCAATCTGCATTTTTTAATACCAAGATCGATGGATACCAATTGCTTCCTAAAGATGAAATTGTAAAGCAAGCAAAAAAAGCACGTGAGGAAGGGGCTCAATCATACTGTTTAGTTGCAGCGTGGAGAGAACCATCAGATTCTGATTTTCAAAAGGTTTGTGATATGATTAGAGAGATTATTGATAAAGTCGGAATTAGTATAGAATGTAGTCTAGGTTTTCTTACTCCTAATCAAGCAAGAGAATTAAAAAAATTAGGAGTAAAACGATATAATCATAATTTAGAAACAGCAAGATCAAAGTTTCCTGAAATTTGTACTACTCATACATATCAAGACAGACTAGATACTTTAAAGATTGCAAGAGATGCAGGTCTTGAGCTTTGCACTGGAGGAATAATAGGAATGGGAGAAACTCGCGAACAGAGATTAGAATTAATTCTTGATATAGCAAAATTAAATCCAGAAGAAGTTACTGTGAATTTACTAGTACCTATACCTGGCACCCCATTAGAATTACAAAAACCACTGCCTTTAGATGAAATACTTCGAACTTTTGCAGTGATTAGATTTCTATTACCTGAATCAATAATAAAAATTTCAGGAGGACGAGAAGTAAACTTGAAAGATGATGGAGAAAAGTTATTGTTAAGTGGCGCAAATGGAATAATTAGTTCTGGATATTTGACACTTGGTGGAAATGAAATGAAAAAAGACCTCGAAATGATTAGAAAGATAAATCTTGAAGCCTAAGCTGGCTTTTGTAAATAATCAAATTAAAAAAATTAAAATAGAAAATCTTTATCGTGAGATGAAATATGGTCAAATTAATGGGCCATACATCATTATAAAAAAGAAAAAACTCGTTAATTTATGTTCAAACGATTATCTTGGAATCCAAATTTCAGGTAGATTTGCTGAACAAATGCAATCAAGCTCAAGATTAGTTTCAGGAAATGACGTATCATTCAAGACTTTGGAAGAAAAGCTTGGTAAACACAAATCACAAGAAGATGCATTGATTTATCCAACTGGCTATATGGCAAACATTGGAGCCATTTCTACACTAATTAAAAAAAATGATTTAATCCTTAGTGATGAGCTTAACCATGCAAGTATTATTGAGGCATGTAAGCTTAGTGGAGGTAAAGTATCAATCTACAATCACAATGATGTAGAGGACTTGACTGCAAAGCTGAATCAAGATCATAAACGAAAATTCGTGTTAACGGAAGGTGTTTTTAGTATGGATGGGGATCTTGCAAATTTAAAAAAAATTGTGGAAGTTGCTGAAAAGAAAAATGCGATAGTAATTTTGGATGACGCCCATGGGGATTTTACAATAGGAAATGATGGAAAAGGAACGCCAGATTATTTTGGAGTTTCAAAAAAAATTGATTTGTATGTTAGTAGTCTCAGTAAAGGATTAGGATCATTTGGAGGATATGTAGCCACACAAAAAAATATTATTGATCTTTTAATAAATAAATCAAAATCATTCATCTACACTTCTGCACTTCCCTCATTTCTGGTAAAGTATTCTCTAAAGAAGTTTAATTATAATAGGGAAAAACAAAGAAAGAAACTTTGGAAAAATGTTGAATATCTTTCATCTGGTTTAAAACAGATAGGATATAATTTTAATTCAACAACTCATATTATACCAATAATAATTGGACAAGAAAAAACTGCATTAGAATTTGGAAGATATTTATTCAAAAATGGTATCTATGCACAGCCAATTCGTTATCCTACAGTATCTAAAAACAAAGCAAGAATAAGAATTTCATTAACTGCTTGGCTATCTAAAAATCATATTGAAAATGCTCTAAATGTTTTTGATTCCGCTGCAAAAAAATTTGAAATTATTTGATTTATCTAAATGTGTCAAATCCACCAAACATTGGTGAGCCAACAAAAAAAGCTACAGCTACTATTCCTGCTAAAATTATTCCTGCTATGATAAATCGTTTATTCATAGTTCGGAATCAGTAATATCTACGATAAAAATGAATTGGATAAAATTAAGTGCAAATTTGGAATAAGGCTTTAATAAAAAAATAACATTTGTTAGATATGTCGGATGTTTCCTTAGGAATTGCAGTCTTAGCTGGATTGGGGTCTTTTGTAGCTCCGTGTATTTTACCAATGATTCCTGCGTTCTTAGCATATATTTCAGGAACGACTATTTCTGAATTAAATCAAAAAAGCGATACCAAAACTCTCTTGGCAAATAGGACGAATATAATATTGAATACGATATTTTTTGTACTAGGCTTTTCAATTGTTTTCTCTGCATTAGGAGTATTGATTAACAGTACACTTGGAGGTGCATCAAATGAATTTATTTCTGGGTTTAATCAAGTTGGAGGAATTATCATTATTGGATTTGGAGTATATTTGCTTTTAACAACAAAATTTAGATCGTTGAATATAGAAAAAAAAATTATTCTAAAAAGAGAAAAAGCAAGTTATCCTTTATCATTTTTGTTTGGCTTTGCTTTTGCAGCTGGATGGACTCCATGCGTAGGACCAATCTTAGGAACAATTCTTACATTAGCTGCTACCACACCTGCAACTTCGTTTAATCTCTTGCTTGCTTATTCATCAGGACTAGGAATTCCGTTTATTCTTATGGGTATTTTTTTCTCAAGAGCAACAGGGATTATTAGGGCTATGAGCAGACATCTCAAGTATTATTCAATAATAATTGGAGGACTAATCATAATTTTAGGAATCTTGGTCTTTACAAACCAACTAGCCTACATTGCAAACTTTCCTCTTCTAAATGAATTGGTACTTTTTGGTTAATCATATGAAATCTGAAATCAAAACTGCAATTGTATTTGGGATAATAATAGTTGGAATTGTAGCAGGTTTAAGTACAATTTTTTCTTTATTTCAAACCCCACAAACACCTATTGAAACTGAAATTGGAGACACTTCTGCCAATGTTCAAAATATTGATAAAAGTAGTTTCAAAATGGCACCAGACTTGGTGGGAATTGCACAATACATCAATACCACCCCAGAAGAATTATCAAAAATGATAGAAGGGAATGTGGTGTTATACGATTTCTGGACGTATAGTTGTATTAATTGTGTACGAACTCTTCCATACATTATTGCATGGAATGAAAAATATGCAGATGATGGATTATTAATTATTGGAGTACATTCTCCTGAATTTGAATTTGAAAAGGAACTAAGTAATGTTGAAATCGCAGTTGAAAAACATGGAATAACATATCCTGTTGTGTTAGATAATGAAATGAAAACATGGAAGGCCTTTGAAAATAGATATTGGCCTAGAAAATACATAGCTGATTACGAGGGATATATCAGATATGATCACATTGGCGAAGGAGCATATGAACAAACAGAAAAAATAATTCAAGATCTTTTAGAAGAACGAGCGTCTCAATTAGGGCTCAATGTAGCATCTGCAGAGTCATTAGTTGAATTAGAAGAATTTGAACATACAAGCTTTAGAACTCCTGAATTATACTTTGGATATAGTTTTGCAATAGGAAGAAATCAACTAGGAAATATTGAAGGGTTTAAGCCAGAAACAGATGTAAAATA
>DATBIP010000075.1:0-2533 GCA_036556885.1 Nitrosopumilaceae archaeon | reverse complement strand
AATTTCTATTCGATTATAAGCTTTGTCTAGAATAGGTTTTAGATCAGGATCTGCTCCGAACTGTTCAAGACTAAATCCTTTATCTTTTAGATATTGACCTGCCTCTGCTAGAAAAGGATATTTTGCAATTTCGTCTGTTCCAAGATTTAACATGTCTTATTATTACTACTTGACCTTAAAAATTTGCATCATTTCAATTGTGTTTTTTCTTATCAAAAAACACTACTGATTTAAATTATGTAACTTAAAGTCGATTTCATATGCAAATTGGTTGTCATGTATCAATATCTGGTTCAATTCATCTTGCAGTTGATAATGCAGTTGAAAGAAAATGTACAGCATTTCAAATTTTTACACGAAGTCCTAGAAGCTGGCATGTAAAGGACTTGACTAGTGAAGATATTAAAAATTTCAAAACTAAACTTGCTAATAGTAAAATTGACAGATTTGCAACGGTAGCTCACATGCCTTACTTGCCTAACCTTTCATCACCAGCAAAGGATGCCTATGCAAAATCAGTTGATACTATACAAAAAGAAATCAAAAGGTGCGGTGAGCTTGGAATTCCATACCTTGTAACTCATCTTGGGAGCCATTTAGGCACTGGAGAAGAACAAGGGATGGAAAGACTAAGAAAAGCATTGATTGAAGCAGCAAAAGTAAAAAATGATGTAACAATACTTCTTGAGAATACAGCAGGCCAAAAGAATTCCGTAGGTTCAGATTTTGGGCAGCTTGCATCTCTTTTCTTTAGTTTAAAACCTTCTAACAGATTTGGGATTTGTTTTGATACATGTCACGCCTTTGCTGCAGGTTATGATCTTAGAACAGAAAAGGCAGTAAAGGAGACATTTGATAAGTTTGATGAAAATATAGGATTCGAACATCTCAAAATATTACATCTTAATGATTCTAAAGGCGAAATAGGTTGTAAGTTAGATAGGCATTACCATATTGGTTTAGGACAAATCGGAGAAAAGGGTTTAGGCAAGGTTATAAAAATGATGAATGAGAGAAAAATTCCAATGGTTTTAGAAACACCTATTGATGATACCCGAGATGATTTTGAAAATATCAAAAAGGCAAAAGAACTTGCATAAACAATTAAAAATTTATTTTATGTTATGAGCATGACCATTATGAAATATGAAGATTTAATGAAATTAGCTTTAGAACGTGGCTTTTATTTTCCTAGTTGTGAGATTTACGCTGATGCACAAGCTGGTTTTTGGGAGTATGGTCCAGCTGGAGTTAGTCTGAAGAATAAATTTCTTGAACTTTGGAGACGAGAACTTGTTAGACGAGATAGAATGTTAGAGATTGATGGTTCACAAATAATGTCACAGTCTGTTTTTGAAGCATCTGGTCATTTAGCAAGTTTTGCAGATCCAATAATCAAATGTAAAAATTGTAAATCAACTTACAGAGCTGACAGATTAATTTCTGAGGTTGCTAGAATTGAAATTCCTGAAAGTGCTGAACTTGAGGATTTTGATAAATCAATCACTGAAAAAAATATTAAATGTCCAAAATGTAAAGGTGATTTTGAGAACGCTCGAAAATTCAATATGATGTTCAGAGTAGGAATCGGTCCAGAAGAAGAGGCAGCATATCTGAGGCCAGAGACTTGTCAATCAATTTTTGTTGATTTTCCAAGATTATTCAAGACTATGCGTGGAAAACTTCCATTAGGAATTGCCCAAGTTGGAAAAAGCTTTAGAAATGAGATTTCACCTAGGCAGAGTCTTTTAAGATTAAGGGAATTCTATCAGGCTGAAATTGAAATCTTTTGTAATCCAAATAAACTAGAAGATATAGAAGGATTTGCAGAAATTCAAGATACTAAGCTCAGAGTTCAAGTTGACTCTGAACTAAAATTGCTAACTTGTCAAGAAGCTGTAAAGTCTGGCACAATTCCTAACAAGTTAGTAGCCTATTATCTAGGAATTTTAATAGAATTTTATGAAAAAACTGGAATAGATACCACTAAAAGCAGATTCAGAAAACTTGGAGAGAAAGAAAAGGCGTTTTACGCAGAAGTTGCTTTTGATTTTGAGGTAGAGACATCCATAGGATGGCTTGAGCTAGTTGCATGTAATTACAGATCTGATTATGATTTATCTAGTCATGCTAAAAAAAGTAAAGAGAAATTTGAAGTAATTGATGATGAACAAAAAGTTCTACCCCATGTTTTTGAGATTTCTATGGGTATAGATCGTAGTCTATATTCTATACTTGAGCACAGTTCAAGAATTGATACACAGAACGAAAGAACTGTTCTATCTTTAAAACCATATTTGGCTCCTATTCATGTAGGAATTCTATCATTAGTAAAAAAAGATGGATTGAAAGAAAAAACTGATGAGATTTTTATGAATATTAAAACAAAATGTGATGCTTTTTTAGATCATTCAGGAGCTATAGGAAGACGATATAGAAGACTAGATGAGGTAGGTGCACCGCTAGCTGTTACAATTGATCATCAAACACTTGAAGACAATACTGTGACTGTGAGAGAACGAGATTCTATGAG
>DATBIP010000074.1:0-4226 GCA_036556885.1 Nitrosopumilaceae archaeon | reverse complement strand
AATGGCAGGACTTAAACCGAAGGATATTGATTTTGCTGAAGTTCATGACTGTTTTACAATTGCCGAAATAGTGGATAGTGAAGATTTAGGATTCTTTGAAAAAGGCAAAGGGGTTGAAGGGATACGAGAAAATCATACTTCACGTAAAGGAGATATACCAATCAATCCATCCGGTGGATTAAAATCAAAAGGGCATCCAATTGGGGCTACTGGTGTAGGCCAAGTAGTTGAGGTATTTGATCAATTAACAGGTAAAGCAGGCGAAAGGACAATAAACGATGCAAAAATTGGTTTAACACATAACTTCGGGGCTACAGGCGCAAGTTGTGCTGTACATATATTCCAAAGTGTGTAAATTGTCTGCTAAACAGGAATTCATCGATGCTGCAAAGTTAGGTAAAGTTCTAGCTCGAAAATGCAAAAAATGCGGCGAACTTCACTTAGCAACTGTTTATTTTTGCCAAAATTGTGGACATCGTGAATTTGAAAACGCTCCATTTGAAGGTCAAGGTTCTATTGTAACTTATACTATCATTACAGTTCCCCCAGCAGGATTTGAAAAATATACTCCGTATGCCTGGGTTGTACTAAAACTCAACAATTCTGACCTTAGAATCTCAGGTTTTATGGCTGGAATTGCTAAACCATCTGATCTTCCAATTGGAACAAAGGCCAAAATTGTTGGTTTTGATGACCGTGGAATTTTGATCGAAAAACAGTGAATCAAATTTATTAAAATAATTAAATAAAATCAAAAAGGATTCTTAATTATTTTGAAAAACAGTAAACCACATGTCCGTTGAAGTAATTTGCGGTAAATGTGGAAAAAAGATCGCCAACATGAAAATGTTAAAGTCTGTAAAAGATGTTGTTAGACCATACAAAAACAAGTGTCCAGAATGTGGACAGACTCTTTCAACAACAGATTTTACTTTGGATGTCCAAGAAAACTGATCTACTTTACACACTACTATTCCGTCACAAATCTTAATTACCCCTGATCTTTTAGACATGGATATATGGAACTGAGCGAGGGCTTAGCGGAGCAACCAAAACGCGGTGGAATTTTACAATCTACATCAAAACGTGTAAGAATGATCTTTTCTGTTATGGCAAGTCCAAATAGAATAGATATATTAAGAATTTTAAATTCTAAAGGACCACTAACTTATTCTGAGTTAAAATCATTAGCAGGATTTAAATCAAAAAAAGAAAGTGGAAAATTTGCTTACCACTTAAGAAAACTATTGAGACAATCACTTGTAGCACTTAACAAATCAGAAAGACGTTACACCATTACTAATCTTGGAAAACTAGTTCTAAGTCTTGCAAGACAGATTGAAGAACGCTCCATCATAGAAAGTGGTAAAATGTATGTACGTACTTCACATGAATCAATTGAGGAGTTTAACTCACATAAGATCATCCAATCCCTCGTACGTGAAGGAAGTCTTCCTCTGGAACTAGCTCAGAAGATTACTGAAGAAGTAGAAAATCGAATTTATAAATATCAAACTACATACCTCACAGGCTCACTCATACGCGAGATGGTAAACTCTGTTCTTTTAGAACATGGACATGAAGAGTATAGAAACAAGCTTGCAAGACTTGGCATGCCAGTTTTTGAGGTAAAGGAAATGCTTTCAAATGTAGAAAATGTGGATAATGGTGCTGAGGGTCTTTTGTTTAAGACCGGGCAAACCGTGTTTGCAGAGCACCTTCTTTTAAATACCCTGCCCAAAGATGTCGCAGATTCTCATCTGTCTGGCGATCTCCACATCGCAAATCCTGGAATATGGTCTCTCCTACCTGATACAATTTTTGTGAATCTAAAGGAGCTTATCGAAGATGGCATTGATTTAAGGGGTAAAGCATTAGGCGTAACTAGAATTCCATCAATTAAGACCATGGAAAATCTAACATCATCACTATCAATGATAGTATCTTTAATCTCAAAAGAAGCATCACAAGAAGTAGTAATGGACGGCCTTGCCCAATTGCTGAGTAAATATGTTAAGAATATTTCAGATCTAGAACAAAAACTAGCAGATGCCTTTGCAACATCTTCTACGACATCACAGTATGGACGAACCCCAACTCTTGTTTCTTTCATTATTCAGCTAGGCTCTGATCAAAAGATCGTACAAGCAATTCTTGAAGCTTATAAAAACTATGTAAAAATTACACCAATACCAAAGATTGGTTTGATAATTGATTATGAAAAAGGAAAATTAAATGATATATCCGAAATACTAGCAGAGATAGTTGCATTAGGAGGAAAGATAATCTTCTCTAAAGGAAGTGTTTCAAGTAAAGGAATCTTAAACAATGATACAAAAAACACTAGTGGAACATCAATTAAACTTCAATCTCTATCAATTAATTTACCACGACTTGCATTTGAGTCAAATAAAGATGAGACGTACTTTAGAGCACGATTAGCCCTATTGATGAAACCAGCACTTTCCTCAATGTCGCTAAGAAAAAAAGATATTTCTGACTTGACAAGACGTGGTCTTAATCCAGTTCTTGCTGGAAATACTCAATACATGCAAAGAAGCTCCATTGCATTAATTGTAAATCTAGTAGGATTACGTGAAGCTGTCTTTGGAATTCTTGGATATGAAGACAATAAAGAAGGTAGAGAAATTTTACATAAGGTAATTGAAACAGCTGTAGATGTTGCAAAGAAGAAAGGCAAAGAAATTGGAGACAATGTTAGTATATGCATGACAGAAAGCGAAGGCTCTGCAAGGTTTGCAACGTTAGATGGCGAAAAATATGGAAAAAATTCAGTCCTTCAATCTCTTGAAGGAAAACCTTACTCTGAAGGCATATCATTTGATGCATCAGAAATTCCTGAACTTTCCACAAAGAGCGAAAGTATAGTTGAATGTAATAAGATCGCCAAAATGCTTAATGGAGGTTTGCTAACAAGAATTCAGTTTGATAAATCTTCCAAAATTGCTGAAATTAAAAAAATAATTGAAAAGGCAGCAGATCTGACTACTTCCTTCAAACCAATTAAGCAAGTACCAATTTGTGGAAACTGTGGTATGAAAGACGAAAAACTTGGGGATAAATGTCCTAACTGCAAGTCTCCATACATCATCTAGTAACGAAATTCGTAAATCGGTTGTTATAGAATAAAAAGAATTTTGTTTTAGATCCGTTTCTTCAAAAGGAATTTGCTAATTTCGTTTATCTTACCAAATTTGTACTAGTATGAAGTTCATACCACTGGTGTAAAATAAGTTGAGCTAAATCGGATCTTGATAAATTTTTTTTTGCCACAGCAGATATAAGCACAATATTTCTTACATACCGCGGGGGAGAATTATTTGGTTGAAAATTCACAAATAGAAAGTAGTATCGCTGAGATCCGAAAGAGGAACGGAAAAGTAACTATATTTAATAAAGAAAAGATCACAAATGCAATCTACAAAGCTTTAGACGCTACAGGTCAACCAAATCATGATCTTGCTGGGCAATTAACTGATGGAGTAGTTAAAAAATTATATCAACAAGGATTCTCATCATCTAATCCTCCAAGCGTTGAAGATATCCAAGATATGGTAGAATCTACCCTGATCGACAAAGGATTCAGTGAAATTGCTAAAGCCTACATCCTTTACAGACATGAACGTCGTAAAGTCAGAGATGAAAAAATGAAAGTGGTTAACCTAAAAACCCTTGATCCAGTATCAAAAAACTTTGATCTTAATTGTTTGAGGGTCTTAGCCTCAAGATATCTATTCAGAAATAACAAAAATGAAATTATTGAAAGTCCATCCCAAATGTTTGAAAGAGTTGCTCTACTTGTGGCAATAGGGGATCTACTTCGTGACAGTATTATATTTTCAAGAGAAGGTGGCATAACTCAGAATGTTGAAGAGGCACGAAGCTATCTGGGTAAATTGGATGACTTTGATTACAAATTCAAATTAGGTGAGCACTATCTTAACAAATGGCACTTTAGAGGTTTAATTAATCTCTACATTGACCTAGCAATGAAAAATCAGATGAAAGTAAGCTTCAAAGAGCTTTTGACAATGATTGCTGCTAAGAAATTTGATACTTACGCCGATAAAGTTTCAGAATATTTTGATTTAATGACAGAACAAATCTTTCTGCCAAATTCTCCTACCATGATGAATGCTGGTGGAAGATTAGGACAATTATCAGCTTGTTTTGTTTTAGGTATGCCAGATGATATGGGAGGAATC